>CAYNNE010000012.1:4731-16192 GCA_964398725.1 uncultured Candidatus Saccharibacteria bacterium | reverse complement strand
ATTTTAATCATTGGCAAACCATCCAAGATTGGAAGTCCTGATTTTATTATTAAAGACAAGTGGCGAGCAAAATTAATCTTGTCCTGAAGAGAAACCCTTTGAAAAAAACTTGAAAATTTATTTTGCCAATTATTCATGAATAACCCTCAATATTTCTTCAAGAGAAGTAACGCCATCTGTTGCTTTTTTTAGACCATCATCAACCATTGTGGTCATTCCGTTTCTCACGGCCGCTTCTTTAATTTTGTGTGCATCTGCCCTGTTCATAACCAATTGCCTTATTTCTTCATTAACCTCCAACACTTCTCTAATACCTAGGCGCCCCTGATAGCCAGTATTTCCACAAGCATCACAACCTTTTCCAATAAAAAATTTATTTAAACCGCGCTCTCCAATTTCAGGAATAAGCTCGCTCGCACTTTTCATAGCTTCTTTATCTAATTTCTTTGCTTTTTTACATTTAGGGCAAATAACTCTTACCAAACGCTGACCCATCGCAATATTTACAGTGGACGCAACAAGAAATGGTGGAACTCCCATATCGGTAAGTCTTGGAAATGTCGTCGCTGCATCATTTGTGTGCAGGGTGGAGAGGAGTAAGTGTCCAGTGAGAGCGGCGTTTACAGCAATTGATGCCGTCTCTTCATCTCTAATTTCTCCCACCATAATAATATTTGGGTCTTGGCGAAGAATTGAGCGCAAACCATTAGCAAATTTAAATCCTGCTTGTTCATTCACCTGAATTTGTGAAGCATCTTGCAATGAATATTCAATTGGGTCTTCAATCGTAATAATTGAAACGTCTGGCTTATTTAATTCTTTCAAAATAGTGTAAAGAGTGGTTGTTTTTCCAGAACCAGTTGGGCCGTTGGCAAGAATCATTCCAAAAGGCTTCTTCATTGCATTTCTAATTTTCTTCAAATCAGAATCTTCAATCCCCAAACCTTCCAAACTAAAGCTTGTTGTCTCTGCTAGCACTCTCAAAATGGCATTTTCACCATAATAAGTTGGCATGATTGAAACTCTCACATCAACATCTGTGGTTTCTCCAATTCTTACTCTAAAGCGACCATCTTGTGGCATAAGGTGCTCGTCTGTTCTTAAGCCCGAGAGAACTTTGATTCTTGAAATCACCTCTTGAGAAAGTTCCTTCGTGAGTTTCTTTCTATCAAACATATCTGTAAGTAAACCGTCGAGCCTAAAGCGAATTCTAGTCCCCTCCACGGCTGGCTCTATGTGAACATCTGACGCGTGAGTGGCGTAAGCGTATTCAACTAATAAATCTACAAGATTAATAATGGAAATTTCTTCTAAAGATCTTCCGAGCTCTTTCTCGATTGAAGATTTTAATGATTTTAAATCGTTCATTGAAATAAATTATACCGCACACTTACTTTTGTGTCCTTGTTTAATAGCCATAAATATAGCCGTATTTATGGCTATTGACAAAATATCTATTTAGGTATATAATGTACATAATCTTGCCAAAGTGGCTTGAGAGTTCCGTCGACCAGAGAGCGGACTGGGCCAGTAACCCTACCGTATCAAAAGCGACAAAAAAACAGGAGTAGTACAAGTGCAAACGATTAACGTTTACCTTGATGCTGAGAAGCTCAAGGCTCTTTCTGGATTCACGTCCACCAAGCGGTACCACAATGACAACGTTTACGAGGAACACACTCTTCCCGACGGCATTAAGCTCATGTCGGACAAGGGTCGTTGGTACATCTTCTTGAACGACGGGGACACGATTCCCAAGGTTCTTACGGAGCTCGTCACTGAGGTATCCGTTCGTGAGTGGGTCATCGGACTCTCCACAAGAGAGGCCGGGGTCTACAAACACGAGTCGGCAGAGGCCGAAGTGGAACTCGGCTATCCCGATGAGAAGGTGCGCAACAAGTACCAGATTAAGGTACTGGCGAAGAATCTCAACGACGCCCTTGAACTCGTCCGTAGAATCAAGATCGGCGACATCCGTCCGACGGAAAGCTTCGAGGGCGCGCAGGGCGGTAAGTCGCGAGCTGAGCTTCAAGAGGCGCTCTTCCAAATCGGCCTGACGTGCAGTCAGCTTCAAGGAGAAGCCGACAGGGCGCAGGGGGTCAGAGAAGCAATCTGGCAGTTCCTTCGGAAGATGAACCGCGAGAGCAAGTGGCCGTTCTGCACAAAGAAGCGCGTATCTGAGGAGATCAAAGCGATCCTGCTTCCGCAGGGTATTGACGACCCAGACTCAGTAGACATTCCGTAGGGCAACCTGCACACAAAAGGGCGACGACACAACTGTGTCGTCGCCCTTTCTCATTTCCCTAATATTTATTTAAAACTAAACTTCTTTTTTAACGTCCCTAATTTGTTTTTCTATAAACCTTTCTGCATCATCAACATCGGCACTAAATTTATCTATTATTCTCTCCTCCTCTGCAGTCAGCTTTCGTTTTGATTTTACTTTCTGAAGATTTTTAACTTCATGCCTAATTTCATCTTTAAGTAAATTAAATGCCGTGTGAACAGAGCGGTCTATCATATCCATTTCATGGTCTAAGCGACGACGAAACATAATAAATCTTTTCCATAAGATTAACCCGCTATACATAAGACCGATAAGAACGATAATCGCAAAAGTGGCAAAAGATGCGACTGTCACCACCCAAGAGCCAACACGAAACAAAATTGATGGATGTACAGAAATATCTTCTTCGTTTGAACGAGGACTTATTGAGCCAAAACTATCTACTGCTTCTGCTGAAATAACATATTTACCATCAGCAATTGACTCTCTCCAGGTCATTTGAAAATCTCCTGCAGAACCAGACCTTGTGGATTCAAATACTTCTTTGCCATTTATATCTTTCAAATAAATGCGTATTTCTGTATCAGGAACAGCGGTACCACGTATTACTAAGTCTTGCCCTTTATCCAAAATACTTGGGACATCGGTAATTTTTGGGGCTTCAATGGTTTTTATATCAAACTCTTTAGCAAGAATTGATTTATTTCCCGCAAGATCGTAGGCCTCTATGATGACCGTTTGTTTACCAGAATATTTTGCTGATATCGTCATCTGTTCGCCTGCATCTTTTGCGTTATATGTTTCGTATGGCCTATCACCAAATTTTACTCTGTAGTGAGAAAGTCCAGACAAGTCATCCATTGATTTCAACAGAATGTGCGGAGCTCTTCCTTCATCTTCTGTAATCAAATCAAAGAGAGAAATTTCTGGAGGAGATTGGTCTATGTAAATTTTAAATGTAGAAACACTTCCCCACTTACCATCTTTTTTGGTTTGAATTCTGAAATACCATAGACCCTCCTCAACTTTTTCAAATGTTTTTTTACTTATTGCAGGAGAATCTACTATTGATGGGGTGGCTTTGAAATCTTTTTCAAAAGAATACCTAGTTGAAGTTACGTCCGTTGGAATGCTCCACGACAATTCAACATCGTTATTGTTGTACCACTTATTGGTTACTGGATGGCTTTTTGAAATAATTTTTAAAGAATCAGAACTTGCTGTTTCTTGGGGCTCTGTTTTTGTTGGTTCTGTTGTTTGTCCGCTTATGTTTATAGTGGAACCCTGATAATCAGCAAGAATGTCTGTGCCTGAGCCGTCATTCGCCAAAACTGAAGCCTGGGAGAAAGAAATATCGGCCGGACCAGCGGCTAAAGTTTTAAAAACTATTGTTAGTACAGTTCCCCTACTGCCTAAAAATCCCGGATTAGGAACAACTCCTTGAAAAGACACGGTACCGGCAACATTTGAATAACTTGGTTCTTCAACCCACAAAGTCAAAACAGAATTAGTTTTTGAAACAGAAAGAACTTGGAGTTTGTTTGATGGAAAGGTGACTGAACCAGAAATAGCGTTGGCTGATTTATCACTTGATGCAATAATTACAGAAATAGAAACAGTTTGACCAACATTCACAGTGGCTGAAGACGGATATATGGATAAACGCGCAGCAAATAGGGGCGCTGGGTGCGCCAAAAAAACAACAAACAATAAAGATACAAAAAGAACTCGTTTCATTTAACATAAATATAATAACACGAGTAAAATACGTAAATGCTTACTAATCACTTCCGTCTTAATGAATATCAAACCAAAGCACTAAAAAAATTAGGCATCTCTTCAATTGAAACACTCTTGCGTCACATCCCCTCTCGCTATGCATCTTTTGGTGGAGGAAATTCAATTGCAACAACGGAAATTGGAGTGGAAACATCTCTCATTGTTGAAATAAAAAAAATAGACACAGCAAAAGGTTTCCGCTCTCGCATTCCTATGGCAAAGGGTGTTGTCTCTGATCCAACCGGAACTTTGGAGGTGGTGTGGCTCAATCAGCCATATATAGCAAAGATGTATCCTCAGGGCTCCACTGTGCGCTTGTCTGGCAAAATCACGGAACGAAAAGGTAAAAAAGGAATGGTTAACCCTGTGGTACATGAATTAGATAGTGAAGAATCTGCAGGAGGAATGTTTATTGGAGACAACTCATCGGAGTTGGTGCCCATATACCCCGAATCACGAGGCATAACTTCTGAATGGTTGAGAGTGGCAAGCGAAAAAATAATAAAAAACAAACTACACGAGGAAATTTTAGACCCAATACCAAAAGAAATTTTAACTAAATATAATTTACCCACCCTATCAACCGCCTTTGTTTGGGCACACAAACCAAAAAATAAGAAAGATGCAGAAGCTTCACGAAAACGTTTTGCGTTTGAGGAAGTATTTTTTATACAACTGGACAGACAAATGGAAAGAAAAGCTTGGGAAGAAAATCATTCTTTTAAAATAGAAAAAACTCGCGAAGATTTGGAGAAATTTATTTCAAACTTTCCCTATACACTAACGAATGCTCAAGAAAAAGTCCTCGCTGACATATTGAAGGATTTCAAAAGTGGCAAACCAATGGGAAGACTACTTGAGGGAGATGTGGGCTCTGGAAAAACTGCTGTTGCGGCGGCCTCTGTCCAAGCAGTTGTAAGCACTAGGCCCCGAATCCGCGATGCGAACGGGCAAGCAAAAGACCAAGATTTTGGCACTCTGCAAGCTGCGTACATGGCCCCAACTGAAATTCTTGCCACACAGCACTTTGAATCGTTTATTGAATATTTCGTTGGTTCTGGCTTACAAATAGGGCTCATTACCGGTTCTGGGTGTAGAAAGTTTCCGTCAAAAGTTAAACCAAACTCTTGGACAGAAATCTCCCGCACCCAATTACTTAAGTGGGTAGAAAACGGAGAAATACCAATTTTAATAGGCACTCATGCGCTCATCCAAAAATCTGTGAAGTGGAAACACTTGGCACTAGCTATTATTGATGAGCAACATCGCTTTGGAACAAAACAAAGAAAAAGTTTGGTGGACAAATCACATACCGCCCCACACCTACTTTCAATGACAGCAACTCCAATCCCCCGCACCCTTGCCCTAACGGTGTTTGGCGATTTGGACCTATCACTACTTGATGAAATGCCACCCGGAAGAAAACAAGTTATTACAAAAATTGTTCCGCCAAAAGAAAGGCGCGGAGCATATGAAATAATTCGTAATGAAATTAAAACTGGTAGACAAGCTTATGTGATTTGTCCAAGAATTGACGAGCCAGATCCAGAAAAAGAATATGCGATTGAAGCAAAATCTGTGAAAGAAGAATCCAAAAGACTTAAACTTGAGGTTTTTCCTGAGTTTGAGATTGGAATACTGCACAGCAAAATGAAACCTGCCGAAAAAGATGCTGTCATGAAAGATTTTTCAGCTGGTAAAATAAAAATATTAGTAGCCACATCAGTTGTTGAAGTGGGAGTAAATGTGCCAAATGCTACAACAATAATAATTGAAGGGGCGGAGAGGTTTGGACTAGCTCAGCTTCATCAACTTCGTGGGCGTGTTATTCGCTCTACTCATCAAGCAAGGTGTTTTGTTTTTTCAGATGGTAAAAGTGAGGCCACATTAAAACGCTTAGACCAATTTTCAAAAGCCAAAAATGGATTTGAACTTGCTGAGTTTGATTTAGAAACTAGGGGCGCTGGTGATTTGGCTGGAGGAAAACAATGGGGCATTACAGATATTGGAATGGAAGCACTCAAAAATATAAAAATGGTTGAAGCTGCGCGAAAAGAGGCACAAGAGCTTGTTGAAAAAGATTCGGAACTTACTCAATTTCCAAATTTAAAATTACACATATCAGAAAAGAGACAGAAAATACATTTCGAATGATTTACTGAGTACAATTTGTTGCAGAAGGTGGTAATGGGGTGGTTCTTCCCATTGAGTTTCCTGTGTTGTCTATACACCAATTTGTATAAACACCCTCAACTATTTTTAAAGGCACAGATATTGCATAACTTTCGCTTGATGCGAAACATCTGGTGCCAACATAATCTGAACCACTACTAGAAACGGCCGAAGAAAGCATACCAAAGACAAACTTGTCCTCAAACAAAGTTCCAGGAACAGAAGAGGTAGACTTTGGACACTCCGCGAGATTAAATTTTTTGCCATAACCATGATTTTGGTCATAAAAAAGTTCGGCCTGTACTCTTATGTTTGATAAGTTTGCCTTTATTGCTGCGTTTGAACCCTTACCACGAGACTCTATAAGTGAACTTCCGAATATTTCCTCAATCACTTTTTCTATATCTTTAGTGCCTTGTGGTGCTTCTAATTTAAGTTTTTTATTGAAGTTGGTGTAATTTGTGTCAATTGTAACTTTATTTATTTTGAAAACGCTGGTGGAAGCAGAGTTATATAAAACATCAAATTTAATTCTCTTTATAAGGAGGCTCCCCTGACTAATCCATATTTCACCATTCTTTATGTTTAAATCATCTATCTCTTTATTGATTCTATCCGTATAGGCTTTTTGATATTCTGCACTTTCTGGGTAATCCTCTTTTCCTATATTCTGCAAATCAACAAATAAAGATTTTATATCTTTCTTATCCAATACAAATCCATAGTGGTATGAGGTAACGCCGTCTATTTTTTCTGTACCAAGATTTTTTGTTATATCAATAATATTGTGATTAATAATTAATTGTTTTATCTGCTCCTTCTCTTTTTTAATTTTTTTATCTTGTTCGCTGTTTTCTGCCAAATATGCGGGAGAAGTTTCTGATTGGGTATCAAATTTTATCCATTGATTTTCAAAAGGTTTTAAATCAAAAAAACCTAAGTCGGGCGCCTCAATTAACTTGATATACAAAACTTTGTTTAGATATATTGATTCTACGGCTAGCGAGCTATTTCCCATACTTTCATCTTCACTTACTATTTTAAAATCAAGATTTATATGTGATTTTAGGTTGTTTATATCAAAAGCATCATATGAAAAATTTAAATTTAAATTAACAGAAAACGGATATTTCTTACTATCGCCCTGGGTTGAAGGCAAACCATACTGATACCCCTTAGTTTCACCAGACATATTTAGTGAGTAGGTGTTGTTGAATGCCGATAAACTAAACATATTAGCTTTCGCCTCTGTGTATGCCAAAGTAGGATCCATTTTTTCTAATTTACTTCCGACAAAATAAAAAGCCGTAGCAATTCCTACTACAACCACCAAAACCGCTAAACCTATATACAATGCAGAAAATTTTTTATGACTAGTATTTGGTTTGACTAAAAAATCTTGTGCCACCTCTTCATTTACTGATGGCATTGATTGCATTACTGGAACTACTGGTTTTTGTGGCGCTACAGTATTAGGCGGTACTGCCTGAATAGTATCTTGGGATGGTTGTACTGTGCTTTGTGTTGGCTGTGGTACGGGTTGTTCTTGTTCTATGATTGTGGGCTCAGGAACTTTAGGGAGATTGTTTTCGTTCTGTGTTGGGGCTGGGGTTTGTTGAAGATTTTCGCTCGCGATACTTGCAAAAGCTTGGTTAATATCAAGCTCACTGAACCCAGCTACTAATAAATTTTTCTTTACGATATCTGCTGAAATACCTTTGTTAAACTGAAATTTTAAATATTCTAAAATTTGTGGGTTTGTCATTTGTAATAATTATTGCACAAATTCTATTGCTAAGTACTTAGAGTGAGGAGTAAGGTGTCTTGGAAACTCACGAGGATATTTCAAAATAGTTCTAGAGAAATAGAAAAACACCAGTTGTCTGAGCCGAGTATACGGCGAGTTCTGGTGTTTTTTGTTATTGAACTTAACTATTTTGAAATTTTAAGACGAGTGGTAGCTGATTCCAAAACACCTTACTTTGAACGACTATCTTTTACAAACCAAAGATAAAGCGCAAGGTTTGTGTATTCGCCTTCATGGGGTTTTGCTAGACGGCGCATAGTACGTTCACTTGGAATACTTTTTAAGCTAAATGCTTTTTGAAAACCAAGTTTTACTCCCAAATCCCCTACTGGCAAAACATTTGGGCGATTGAGTGCAAAAATTAAAAACATATCTGCAGTCCACTGCCCAATTCCTTTCACTAGAATTAAGTGCTTAGAAATTTCAACATCCTCCATGCGATGAAAATTTTTTGGATTGATTGTGCCATCTAAAAATTTCCTTGATAAGTCTTGAAGATAGGCCATTTTCCGTCCTGAAATACCAGCTTTTTTAAATTTAGACGCGGTTAATTTTAAAATTTGTTCTGGAGTTGGTTTATTGTTTTCAAAAAGTTCTACAAACCTGTTGTAAATAGTAGTAGCTGCACCTGTCGCTAATTGTTGAAAGATAATTGAGCGCACTAAAGAAACAAATGGATTTTTTGTTTTTGAAAGCTTTCTTAGCTTTTTCTTGTCTATTCTTAATTTCTTCACTTGTCCGCCTGCTTGGATTCGAACCAAGGACCCCCGAGGTATAAGCTCGGTGCTCTAACCAACTGAGCTACAGGCGGATGTGCTGTTAGCTTACAACCTGCCCGACATTTTGTCATTCAGGCGGGCTTTGAGCTTACAGCTTCAAGCTAATACACAACGATCTTATTTGATATTTTTTAGTGGCGCTATAATAGATGAGTACATTTATTAATTAATGTTAATCAAATGAATCTTCACAAAATTACATTTATTCTTTTGGTTATTGGAGGTTTGAACTGGCTATTGGAAGCTTTCAGCTACGGCCTAGCAAACTGGATTCCAATGGGCATAATGCAAGTTGTTTATGTCCTTGTTGGTCTTTCAGCTTTGTATGAGATCTTCACACACAAGAATAACTGTACAAACTGCACATCAAAGTCAATATAGAGATTGGTTTGAGTGCGAACAAAAACCTCTTCCAAACATGTCCGGAAGAGGTTTTTGTTTTATGTAGTCTTTCCCTTTTGTAAAGATGCCCTGATTCTAGAAGACGCATACATTATATTGAAGTGCACCGGATCATTATCTAACTCGTGTGCCACTCTTTTATATAAATCGGCTTTTGTGGCTAAAATACCACTTATTAGAGCTAACCTTTCTCTGTAAACCTGTGCTATCTCTGTTTTGCCAAGACTTTCTGCATACATAGCAAAAGTTTCTAGCTGATCTTTCATTTGTATAAGTAACATTATTTGTACTCTGTGTTCGCCGAGTGCTTTGTTCCTATTTCCTTTCCATAATTCAGCTAATTCTAAAATGGTTTTTCTATCAACGCCCACTACTAATTCGGGTAGTTTAGAAAGTTTTCCATGAAATTCTTGGTTGGCTGATTGAAAATATTTAAGTTCTCCTAACCTTCCACCATCAATATGTCTTTTAATTCTGTCTAGTTTTGTAGTTGAGTCCGAACGAAAAGTTACATCCACAGCCATACCTAAAAATGATGATGATTTTGGTTCATCATATTGATATTCAATCACGGCGTCTATTCCGTTGTTGTAGTCATCGTATTTTGAAGTCTTTATTAGAGAAGCATTTCCTCCAAACCACTCACTCATTTCCCCATGCTCAATAACAATTGCTTCAAATATGTCTGCAATCTTTTTTAGTTCACGTTGTTCTGGGGTTTCGTTTCTTTCAAATTCCTCTTCTTGTCTTTTTACAATATTTTCATCTCTTTCAACTTGTTCTTTACCATAAATATCTGCAAAAGTCCCTTCTTTTATTCTGCCCGCTTCTAATTCATCAACAGCCCTCTTATGAAATAGATCAATATCTGCTCTTTCTAAAATACCCTCTCCAAATGAATTATTCATAACTAAAAGCCTACTAGGACTGATGCTCAATGTCTAGCTTCTTTTTAGGAGCAACTCCATTGGCTATAAGTATGTTTTCAAACTCTTCTCGCTCTAGTGTTTCTACTTCCACTAATCTATTGGCAATAATATTCAAAAGTTTTCTGTACTTTTTCAAAATCTTTTCAGCTTTTTCTAGCGCTTCACGCATTATTAAATCTACTTCCGAATCAATTAGACCAGCTACTTTTTCTGAATATTCTTCATTTACCCCCTTTCCAAAAAGTGTGGTGCCAGCAGAAGTTTCTAATGCTTGAGGACCGATTTTGTCTGACATTCCGTATTTAGTAACCATATCCCTCGCAAGCGCTGTTGAAACTTGAAGGTCGTTTGATGGGCCAGTTGTTATATCACCAAAAACCATTTTCTCTGCAACATATCCGCCAAGCGCCATTGCTATGTCATCCAAAAATTCTTTCTTTGAGTGTAATTTTCTGTCTTCAATTGGAAGTTTTAATGTATATCCTCCGGCGTGTCCGCGAGCAATTATAGAAATTTTATGTACAGGATCTGCATAAGGAAGAACTGATGCAACGAGCGCATGTCCTGCTTCGTGATAAGCAGTAATTTCTTTTTCTTTTTTTGAGAATAAATGAGATTTTCTTTCTGGACCAAGCATTACTTTTTCAATCGAACGCACAAGATCATATTGGGAAACTTTTGTACGATTTTCGCGTGCTGCCAAAATGGCCCCCTCATTCATAAGAGAATATAAATCCGCACCAGAAAATCCTGGGGTACGCTCTGCAATAACAGAAAGTTTTACATCTTCAGCAAAAGGTTTTGTGCGGGAGTGAATTTTTAAAATTTCCTCTCTATCACTCCTATCTGGTAAATCTATTACCACTCTTCTATCAAAACGCCCCGGCCTTAATAAAGCAGGATCTAAAACATCGGGCCTATTTGTTGCTGCCATAACAATAACTTTCTCATTTGGTTCAAAGCCATCCATCTCAACCAAAATTTGATTGAGTGTTTGCTCTCTCTCATCATTTCCACCTCCTAACCCTACCCCCCTAGAGCGTCCAACAGCATCAATCTCATCAATAAAAACAATAGAGGGGCTTGATGTTTTTGCTATTTGAAATAAGTCTCTAACACGAGACGCTCCAACCCCAACGAACATTTCAACAAATTCAGAACCAGAAATAGAAAAGAAAGAAACTCCCGCCTCCCCCGCAACAGCCCTCGCGAGTAGCGTTTTTCCTGTGCCGGGAGCACCCATCAAAATAACTCCCTTTGGAATTTGTGCTCCAATATCTAAAAACTGTTTAGGGTTTTTAAGAAA
>CAYNNE010000012.1:0-4721 GCA_964398725.1 uncultured Candidatus Saccharibacteria bacterium | reverse complement strand
AAAATCTACAATTTCAGAGAGCTCTTGTTTGGCCTCTTTTGCTCCAGCCACATCTTTAAAAAGAATTTTTTGTTTTGTATTTTCGGGAGTAATAATGCGGGGTTTGCTTTGGCCAAAAGTAAACGCTTGCATGCCTGCCCCTTTTGCTTGGCGTGATAAGTACCAAAAAAATAACACTATAAAAAGAATAGGAAGCAAAATTGGTAAAATATTTCCAAACCAATACCAGAAACCCGAAGGTGAAACTACCTCAATAGAAACTTTACTCAATTGTTCCTTTGAAATTCCATAACTAGAAAGGGTTTCTAATAGAGATGCGTCGGATTCTTTGGTTGTTAGTTTTTCTGAACCATCTTCAAAAATACTTGTTATTTTATTTCCTTTAATTTTTATTTCCTTAACAAAACCTTCCTCAATATTTTTTGCTAATTGAGAAAGAGGAATTATTTCTACTTTCTTTTCACTTGAAAACAAACCTGAAAAGGAAACCAAAATAAGTAAAACAAGAATTATAGATATTAAATTGCTCAAAAAGCCACCTTTAGGCATTTTAAAATCTTTCTTAATAATGATTTTTATTTTTTTAGACGAGTCTCCAAATGGTGTTTTTTTGACAGGCCCATTCATGATTGGTTTTTTGGGTAATTTTGGTACGGGAGGCATAGGTTAGGGCTTTATTATATGTAAAACTCTCATCTTTGCTACTATTAATATACATGTCTAATTATGTAGAAAACAAAAAAGCTAGGTTAAACTACGAAATCCTTGAAGAAATGGAGGTGGGTATTAAATTAAATGGCTTTGAAACTAAGTCTGTAAGGGGTGGCAAGGCCTCCCTAGAAGGCTCTTTTGCGGTAGTTCGTGGAGGTGAGCTTTTCCTTACAAATGCCCGCATAGAGCCCTACCAGCCCAAAAACACCCCCGAATCATACGATAAGGAGCGCACCCGTGTACTTCTTGCCTCTAAAAAAGAGATAGCCAAATTGGCCGATTTTGAGACTAATCAGGGTTTGACATTGGTACCCATTTCAATGTATAATAAGGGGCGCGTAATCAAGCTCCGTTTAGCTGTCGCAAAAGGAAAAAAGAAAGGCGATAAACGCCAAACAATCATAAAGCGCGAAACGGAGCGAGAAATACGCAGGCTAAACAAATTAAGATAGGTCTTATTTTGTCGCCTGAAGAACATTAAAATGCTTAGTGCGCAACATTTTGTATATATTTTAATTAGTGAGAAAGACCACAAGCTATATGTTGGTTGTACAAATAATCTAAAAGTTAGATTAAATGAACACAACAAGGGTTCGGTCACCGCTACGAAACACCGTAGACCACTAGTGATGATTTATTCAGAAAAATTGGAAAATGCTGATAGTGCTTACAAGCGTGAAAAATATTTTAAAAGCTTGTGGTCAGCAAAATTCAAGAAAAAATTGAAAGAAAAATACTTACAAAATGTTGCGCAGTAAATATCGGATAAGTCCTCACATGGGCTTGCCCGATCATTTGCTACGCAAATGATTTAGGGGATGCCAGGCATCGACAAGATGCGGTCTTCGGAAAACGCGAAAAAAGCTTGGGTAACTTTTAAAACTGCTCAAAAACTTAACTGCAAAACAAACAGCAGTAGCACAAGTTTCTCCGTATTTTACGGCTGACAACTTCCAGTTCGCATTCGCTCGCGCTTAATTGCGCGACCTGTGCGACAAATGTTTACACGACGCCTCTCACGTAAACATTTGGCTTAATGAGGCACCTCACTTTGTTGTGGCCCATAGCAAAGAGAGTAACAGGGCTTGAGTAATGAATGCTTTGTTTGTTTGTGATTCATTACTAACCAACCAAACAAACTACTTTCGTAGACTTTTTCGAAAACTTATCTTGCACGGCGGTTCGATTCCGCCCATCTCCACAATGACGAAGGAGTATTAAATAAAGAAGCTCGCTTATTTTATTTAATCCGAGCGACGAAGGTGTCTGGTAATCCAGACATTAATCATTTCATATTGGTATGTTTTTTGTGTTATACAATATAAATATGAAAACAAATTACAAAATAATAATTTCGCTATTATTAATATTAATTTTAATATGGGTAGGATATAGAACCTTTCTGAAATCAGATAAAATAAATTCCCCTATTTCGAATACACTAGTCACGCAAAATAATGCACCCACAAGCGAAAGTGACCAAATTACTTATAAAAATGATTTTTATAACCTTGAATTCAATTATTTACAGAATAAATACAGTGTAAATGATTACACAAAATCTCTTTCAGATGCAAAAAGGATTGAGATAATACCTAAAAAACACTATCTAGAATTTGGACCTATTTTCAATCTTGAAACTGCTAGTGTTGACCCAGCAACATTTATAAAAAATGTATCCGAATACACTAAAACAGAAAAACAAATTAATGGTCAAAACTGGATAAAATACGG
Organism: uncultured Candidatus Saccharibacteria bacterium; assembly: GCA_964398725.1. Taxonomy (GTDB): domain Bacteria; phylum Patescibacteriota; class Minisyncoccia; order Phycocordibacterales; family Zambryskibacteraceae; genus 12-FULL-44-12b. Next base: position 2,276 of record CAYNNE010000012.1, on the reverse strand, counting down.
GCCTGTCTTAGATGGATACTGGGAAGAAGAGAGGGATTATTATTTTTATACAGTTAAAGATAATCTAGTCTATATAGTAAGGTTTTCAAAATATGGCGAAGAGGAAAAAGATTTTGAAAATATATTAAATACTATTAAATTTTTAAAGTAACTAATCATAATTTAAACATTAATTCCTAAAATTGTTTCAGACGCTTCGAAAACCCATAGATGTAGTTGGTTCCAATTTTGTTTATAAATTTTTTGGGCTCTCTCGTTGAGCTTTAGTAATTTCCCAATCTTGCTCCACTTTTGCTTTTGGGGGTTTTATTTTGGTCCAACCTTTAGATAGAGCATTCGCCATTTTGCTTTTGAAAGTTTTTACTTTAATTGCTTCCGGACTTTCTTCGTGACTCATTATTCTATCCACTATTTCATCTCTTTCTTCCCCTTCTGTCGCTTCATCTGCTTTTAAAATTTTTGGTGCTTCTTTTCTATTTTGTGCATCCTCATAAGAATATGTTGGTATTTTTTCCATAAAGTAATTATACAAAAAGATGTACTTAATTTGGGTGTTTTTTTAGATTAGTTTTTTGTTTTGACAAATATATAAAAAGGGGGTATGGTATCGCCAGATTTTGTACGCAGTACAATTCAGTTAAACCCCACACAAAAGGACCTGCGCATGACCAGTTCTGCAGTACGGCCTGAAACAGTTGCACGGGAGTTCAGCTTTGCCCTCCGCGGTACCCTGTCCTCGCTTCCCTACGGACAATTTTTCCGTGACGGACGATTGGCGAGCAATGGTACCTATTTCGCCACTTCTTCAGCCTTGTCAAGCCTCAACAGATTTGTTGAGACAAACCAAGTTCCTGAAAAAGAGCGCGTTGCAATCGAAGAAGAAATTCGTACTTCCGGCCTGCCAGAAAAGGAACCATACCATGGCCCCTATCGTTTCGTTACCAAAAAGCTCGGACAGATGATTGGAGCCCACTTCTTCGCCAACACCGACAACGTCGTTCTTGGTAATGGAGAACTCCTCATCTCGAAAGAGTCGGCGCGCGCTCTTCTCGAATCAGCAATCGAGAGGGGGGCTGTACTTCCCGAGGAACAAGCCGGCCTCCTCGAAGCAGTCAACAGTTCTGAGCTTCCTGAAGACAATATGGCGGCAGTTAAGAACAGCCTGACGTTCATATTCAAGATGACTGATGAGCCGAATCCTGTTGGGCCATTTACTTTCAGAGTTACTCAAGGTAAGAAGGGTGCGGAAGGTTGTGTCCTCGACAAGAACGGCGAACGTGTGAGTCCCCTCTACTTGTCAAAGGCAGAGGCAACCTACGAGATCAGACGCCACACCGAGGACGGACATTTCCAAGTGGAAGACCGCGACTCGCTTCTCAAGCAGATTGAGGACTCCCAGCTACCAAACAACTGGATGCAGGTAATCACATTCGAGATGTGCGGATGCCCCGCTCGGTCTCTACACGGCTACGTTTATGTTGACGGGGAGAGAATTGGCGGACCGGCCTTCTCGATATCTGACGTAGACTTGTTGCTCGCCAAGATGCTCGAGATTGGTGTCGTGAACGAGGAAACGCTCAAGGCAATCCGCGACAAGGCGAGCGCCTCCGGCCTGCCAGAGAGTATTGGGGACTGAACTGAACACTGCAAGGCACAAATACCAGGGCGCGACCGAAATGGTCGCGCCCTGTTTTTATTATTAAAATAAATTGGCCCTTAAAAATATTCGCCCTTATAAAAAATAAGGGTCAGCGGGCGTACTAATTGCCCGCTGACCCTTGGTACACTGACCGTTACAGCATCGCCTGACCGGCTGGAGCATCCAATGGCGCGTATGCATGGATACCTCTTGGTAAATGTAGAAGTGAAGGCTATCTGCCTCACTTTTTTACTATATCACACTAGTCAAGGAGTAAAAAATTAATTTATACTTCTCTGTCGGAAAAAATTACTAACCTGTTTGAATAACTATCTTCTCCTTTATTCCAAGTTCCACTACAAGTAATTAAGTTTAGGTGTGATTTTCCGTCACTAGAATTAAAAACACTATAAGCACTTTCTTCTTTATTAAAAACGCGAATTTCTTTTACAACAAAAGTAATGATTTCTTTTTCATCTTCTACATAAATTTTGTCTCCTATTTTTAATTTATATAAATTATCAAATGCAGATGATTTTCCTTCCTTCCAGCCAAAGTGTCCACTAATAACCGCACTCCCCGTCTTCCCTATTTGGACACCTAAGTTATACCAAGCAGTATTTAATATATCTTTTGG
>CAYNNE010000011.1:14857-17972 GCA_964398725.1 uncultured Candidatus Saccharibacteria bacterium | reverse complement strand
TAAGCCGTTCTATTGCTTCGTCTCTAATTGTTTTTGCTTCAAGTATTTGAACCATGGGAGTAAATTTAGATTTTTAACTTTTAAAATCAATCTGAAATGGATACATCCCCATGCCACAAGATCCTAAAAGAGTTTTTGCATCTTGGCTTCCAATTTCAATATCAGTTGTGCCGGTTGGAGGAAGGTTTTTTAGAATATTTAAACTAGGAAAACGAATGAAGGCTGAGCAATCAAAGGTGGTACTGGTAACAAAGCGCACAATTGTGGGAACCCCTGCTTTAGCAACGCTATTTTGTGGCTTATACCCCCCTCTGGCACGAATGGTTATTATTTGTTTACCATCAACGATGGAAACATTGTTTTCATTAAGCTCTATTTCATTAGAATTGCCACGACTAGTATTTAGGGCAAATATCATAATAGCCCCCGCTATAATCACTGATAAAAAAATAATAAGTGCTTTCATCCCGTTAGTAATTATTACGAATAACAGTTAGTAGTTTGTCTAAGGTTGTGGCTCTGTTGATAAGATTTTTTGATATTTGTTTGTTCATAGAATTACTAACGGGATTCATTTAGTTAAATAGTACTAGAAATTAAATATTGGTGGTAAAAACCCAATAATCACAAGGCTATTAATAATATTGAATAGCGCAAATATTATTACAACCAAGCCAGCGGTTTTGAAAAATATGCCTCCTTTAGAGCTAGTTTGGATACTAAATGAACTAAAGCTAATTAATGCAAGTATCGGAAGTGTTCCAAGTGCAAATGCCAACATTGTAAGCCCTCCATTAAGAAAGCTTCCTGTTGTAAGGGTGTAGAGTTGCATTGATTGAGTAAACCCGCATGGCAAAAAGAATGTGGCAACCCCAACAAGTAGTGGCGTAAGTATATGATTTAAGTTTGAAACACCGTGCACATGTTTTGCTATAAATCTTGGCATTGATGGTTGAAGTTTTTTTGCCCAGTGGAAAACATCAAGTAAATTAATTCCCAAAACAAGCATCACAATTCCAATAATTATTCCTAGTATGAAAGATGCGGATGTGTTTAATGTAAATGCAGAACCAAGTGCACCTATTACCCCACCAAGAACAAAAAAAGAAACAATGCGTCCTCCGTGGAACATAAGCTGTGGCTTAACTTTATCCCCCTCTTTTGCAAAGGTTGCAGACATCGAAAGAAGTAATCCGCCAACAACTGCCATACAGGTTGAAAGAGAAGCTATAACCCCTATAAAAAAAGCAGTGCTATAAGTTACCGATTCAGAATTAACTAAATTAACCACTCCTAGTTTTTGTAAAAGAACAAACAAGGCAATAAAAACCAATGCAACAGGTAACGCAATTTTAAACTCTGACCATTTTGCATTATGTACAATTTTTTCTGTAGAAATTGTGTATCCGTGAGCTTTTATTTGAGTAGTGAGCTCATTGGCAATTTGTTCTAAGTTCTTATTACCAAAATCTCCAACTACTTCTAAAGAATGATTTCTTAGATTTGGTTTTGCAAAAGAAATGTTTGGTAAATCCTTTAATTCACTTTCAATCATTAGTTCGCAAGCTTTGCAGTGCATCCCATGGACATGAAAATTGTATTTTTGCATTTGATTATTATTCATATAATTATAATTTCATCGCCTTAATTCTTAACGAGTTTGATACCACAGAAACACTAGATAGGGCCATAGCTAGCCCTGCAAATACTGGGCTCAACAACCATCCGAACATTGGGTAGAAAATTCCGGATGCAATTGGAATACCAACGATGTTGTAAATAAACGCCCAAAAAAGATTCTGCTTTATTCCGCGCATCGTCATCTTTGAAAGTTTTATCGCTTTTACAAGTTTCGAAATATCTCCGCCCAAAAGCGTAATTCCTGCTGATTCAATAGCGACATCTGTGCCAGTACCCATTGCAATACCAACATCTGCTTGGGCAAGGGCGGGGGCATCATTAACCCCGTCGCCAGCCATTGCTACAATTTTTCCTGCCAACTGCAAATTTTTTATTTTTTCTAATTTATCTTGTGGCAAAACATGGGCAACAACCTCATCAATACCAACCAAAGACGCCATGTATTTCGCGGCCCTTTCGTCATCGCCGGTTAGCATTACAACTTTTATTCCTAATTTATGTAGATCAGCCACCGCTTGTTTCGATTCTGCTTTTATTTCATCGGCAACCATTACAAATCCCAAAACATCAGACTTTGTTGCAAGAATTACTGGCGTCTTTCCTTGTGCGGTAAATTGTTCAATTTTTAAAATATCAAATTCTAAACTTAAATCCTTTATAAGTTTCGTATTTCCTACAAAATATTCAACATTGTTTATTGAAGCCGTTAATCCTTTACCTTGAATGCTTTTAAAATTAGTAATTTCTTTAAGCTCTAAGTTTTTGCCTTTTGCATAACCAACAATCGCATGAGCTATTGGGTGTTCAGATTTCTTTTCTAGCGAAGCCATAATTGAAATGAGCTCGTTGTCTTTTATTTCAGAAAAATTTTGAATATCAACTAGTGTTGGTTTTCCTATTGTTATTGTTCCTGTTTTATCTACTATCACCGTGTCCACCTTATGAAGTTTTTCTAACGTGGCCGCATCTTTAATTAGTATGCCTTCTTTCGCCCCCTTCCCTACACCCACGATTATCGCTGTAGGCGTTGCAAGACCCAATGCGCATGGACAAGCAATAACCAAAATACCTACAAATGAAACCAAACCCAAAGAAAGCGCTTGCGAAAAACCGAGTGCACTTGTGCCAAATAATAACCACGCACCAAGAGTTATAAAAGCAAGCACAAGCACAATTGGCACGAAGACTCCTGATATTTTATCTGCTAATGCTTGAATGGGCGCCTTACTGCCTTGCGCATCTTCAACCATCTTTATAATGTGGGCCAAAAGAGTTTCAGAGCCCACTTTGGTTGCCTTAAAGGTAAACGAACCCGTTGTGTTAATTGTGCCCGCCACTACACTATCTCCAATATTTTTCTGTGCAGGCATCGGTTCACCTGTCACCATTGATTCATCTACATATGAAGAGCCCTCGGTAATTACTCCATCAACAGGAATTTTTTCACCTGGTTTTACAATCATTAAATCACCAT
>CAYNNE010000011.1:621-14847 GCA_964398725.1 uncultured Candidatus Saccharibacteria bacterium | reverse complement strand
TAACTACATCATTTACAGCAATTTCTGTTTCTTTCCCATTACGGATAACTAATGCGGTTTTCGCTTGAAGGTTTAAAAGTTTTTCTATTGCGTCTCCTGTCTTAATTTTTGAACGTGCTTCCAAATATTTTCCAAGGGCAATAAATGTGATGACTACAATCGTTACGTCATAGTAAGTTTGGTTTACATTTATAAAAGGTTTAAGTAAATCTTCAAACGCAGTGACCGCGAAGCTGTACAAAAATGCTGTGCTAGTACCAATGCCAATTAATGTATCCATATTGGCCTTGCCATAACGCAAAAACCGCACAAACCCCAAAAGATATGGCTTTCCAACCACAAAAAGAGTGTATGTCGCTATTACTGGCAATAAATGATGAAAAAATTCACTTATTGTATAACTCATCTCTGGCACCTTTCCGTATTGCGTCAAAATATCCCAAACCATGACAAAAATAGAAATTATCGCTAAGGGTATTGCAGATATAACCTTCGATTTCATATCTTTAATTTCAGCTAGTTTCTCAAGTTTTGATTGATTAAGACCTAAGTGCGCTTTGTGCTCATCTTCTGACATTCCCATATCGCTTGCGCTTTCTATATCCAATGAATATCCAAGTGGTTCAATTTGTTTTGAAAGGGTTGCGGGATTAACTTTTGATTCATCAAAAGAAATTTTAGTTGTTTCGGTGCCATAATTGACTTCAGCGTTATTAACGCCGTCTATTTTTTTAAAAGTTTTCTCAATAATACTTGCGCAGGATGCGCAGTGCATTCCTTTGATTCTATATTTAGCGTTTATCATTTATTTAGATTTGAGTTTGTAAACTTTTAATATTTCTGCAACGGCCTTGTTTGCATCACCGTGTTTTACTTGATGCATAACATGAGTTTCAAGATGATTTTGCAAAATTAAATCCCCCACCCCTGACAATGCCTCACGAACCGCTTCAATTTGGGTGATTATGTCTACACAATATTTTTCCCCATCAACCATTTCCTGAATACCTCGCACTTGTCCCGAAACAATAGCCAATCTCCTTTTGGCACTCTTCTTTAAATCTTTTTTCATACTCCAAGTATACCCCCTAGGGGTATACTGTCAACTATACATATTATTGATATGTAACGCTTTACCTAAAAAGATTTAAAGCTAACTGCATGTGGAGTTCTTGCCATCTTTTTATAAAACATAAGCTCTGGATCAATTTCTTTCGAGCTAAAGATAATTTGGTCCATTCCCTCCCACAACAAAAACAAAGCGGCTGGTTCTAACAATACGAGCAGAAACGAAAGGAAGAAGTTTGAAGACGGCCCTTCAGAAACAATAAGTGTTGCGCCAAGCATTGATACCACACCAAGAATTACCATAAGCCAACCTCGGTTGAGTGTCTTTCTCTTTTCTTTAAGGGTCAGTCCATAATGTCTTTCGAAATGGGCCATTAATCGCTCCTTAATATTTTGTTCTTGTAACTCATCACGCTCTTTCTCGGGAACATGCAAGACAAGCTCAACTCCAGATTCATCCTTATCAACAGAAGCACGTCTAATCTCATCGAGAAAATCGACTGACAAAGCGCGCTTTGAATAATCTCTTATATCGAAATCTGAAAAAATATCGTCGAACTGCTCAAGTCTAATAGAAATCTGCTGATTTTCGTTAATTTTGGGTAATCTTTTTTTCATATTCCATAAGTATACCAGCTCAAAAAATTGGGTGGTTGAGTGAATTTAGAACTTGTTTAGTATCTTAATACCTCTGGAGAAGAAACTATGCCACCTTGAAGCTCATATATGTTATTAATGGATTCTTTCTTCATTAGAATGATGGCTTGTGAAGATCTATTACCAGATCGGCAATAAACAAAATATGTTTTTGCAGGGTCTAATTTTTTAATCTCATTCGCAAAAAGATTTGGGTTGTTATAGTCGATGTTGACTGCATTCGCAATATGACCCGCACCAAACTCTGCTGGTGTACGAACATCTAACATCACTGCATTAGGGGTATTTTTAAATTTGTTAATAAAATCAACAGAATTCAATGTTCCGCCAGAAACTGGCCTATACAAGAAAAACGCTAGTATGCCTAGTGCGACAAAACCCACCAAAATATATGTGTATTTATTCATATTTTATTTTAATAACTGCTCAAAAGCCTCTGGCTGAAAACCAACCAAGACAGTTCCATTAATATCTATGACCGGCACACCCATCTGACCACTTTTCATAATCATTTCCTGTGCTTTTACTCTGTCTTTTGTAACATCAACGTCTTCAAAATCTACGCCATTGTCCTTAAAATACTTTTTTGCAAACAAACAATACGGACAGGTTGGTGTTGAGTAAACAATAACTTTATGTTTTTTTATTGTCATCTTCGTTTAATAAATAATTACTTATATTTGCAAATAAATTTCTTTAGATCTGCAACGAACTTCCTTTTGGGGAGTTCATAACAGACTCGTTTGCCTTCGCGTACAGCAATAACCAGACCTTCCTTAGACATAACTTGCAGGTGATGAGATGTAACGGCAATACTCATGTCTAGTTCCTCGGCCATATCAGAAACACACACTTTTTTCTTGCTGAAAATAACGCATAGAATTTTTAATCTGCTTTCATCGCCAGCAGTACGCATTAGTTTTGCTAAATGATTCAAATGCACGTTTGAATGATATATTGGACCAGCTTCAATGTCAAATACGTGTTGTTGTAGATTATATCGGGCAAGTTTAAAACCTATCTAGTGCTTCTTAATCTCTGAAAAATTTAGCACATCAAAATTTATCCCTAACTGTTTGGCTATTTCAGCAACCTCTTCTTTATCCCCTATATACTCAACTGTTTTTTTCTTGTGTCTCAAAAAGGCGTCTTCAGAAATACTCTTTAGCTCTTCAAGGGCCTTTTCAATTTCATTCGATGTTGGCAGTTTAAATCCCTTGTGTACTAACCTGATAATTTTATAGATACTAGATGAATAAGTATTCACCAGCCTTAATTGTTTTTCTTCTATATCTTTTACAGCATTTTCTATACCTATTATTTTTGTTCGCCAATCTAAACTATCTACATCTTTTATGTTCAAGGCCACACCACTAATCGTCAGGTCACTTATTTTCTCAAGAATAGGTTTTATATTTGAACCATTAGCAAAAATTTTGCAGTCCAAATATAACCAGTCATTATGAATATGCACTGGGTTTTGATTTCTCGCTATCTTTAAAATTTTATCCTTATCAGAATTTTTAGAACCAAAAATAAAACCAACTTCTGCTAAATTTTTAGCAAACAACTCGCCATCTCCTATAACAATACAATCGTAGTCTCGTTGAGTCATTTCTTCCTTAAAAAATTCAAAATACAGAGCATTTCTTATAGACCCTCCAAAAATATAAACTTCCGTATTCTTTGGTATAAGTTTTTTTACCATTTCAAAAATGGTTTTCGTTGAGTCATCATTAAGGAAAACTGGCAAGTTATTATCCATACTCAAAATTATATACCCCCTAACGAGATTCGAACCTCTGGGGTCGCGTGGTGGATGGGTTTAGAACCTTTTTGGTGTAACTTACTGTAATATTTTTTCGTAATCCCTATTTTAATTTATTTTGAGGCTTTTTCTAAAGTCATCGTAACTCTTTAAGGGTCTTTCCGAACTCTATAATAACTTTGGTATTTGCTTCATAGTTATTTGAGGTTTTATCCGTGAAATAGAATTCTATATCGCTAAAGATTTCCTCATTGGTAATTGGGTCAAAAATTACTTTATTAATATGATAGCCATTATTAGCTAGGTTGTTATGCGCCCCGCTCCACACGGCAACACAGCCCTTTCTTTTCTTGCTATAGAAAATTTCATCGGGATAAATATTCTCTAAACTCCCATCAGAATAGTAGGTCCTTATGCGATTTGCTGATTGTTCCTTAAATTTTGCACAAAGGGCATTTTTCTCCAAACTTGAGCTTGAAGAAAAAAATAAAAAAATATTTAATACCACCGAAATAGCTAACGCGAAGAAAATAATATTTTTGTTAGTTATTTCTTTCATATGTTTTACTCAAAAAACTCCTTATATCCCCTTATCAGTACTGCTATCGCATATCTATTTTTAGTTTCTTGATAAAAAGCATCATCATCAACTAAAATATCATCGAATAAATCATCAATTTTTGTAAGAAAGTAGTTTTTCAAATCTTCATTGATTGTATTTTTCTGGTTTTCTTCTTTTGCAAACTCAACAGTAATCATTGGAAGTAAGGGGGCGCCTTCTACGAGAGTCAGGTACGCATCGTGCGTTGAACTCTGAAAGAGTGCTAATTGATATTGAAACTCTGATAAATTAACATCATTAATATCAACACTTCGTAGATACTGAATCCATGAATTGTAACTTTGGATGAGAGATAGTGTAGTAACTTTAGTAGCTAATCCAGTTGTTGATATAATCTCGTTTCCTGATTTAGACAATTCTTCCGTTTTAAATAAAAGTCCTTTTAGTTTATTTAAATCATTCATTGACTCAGTTAATTCATCGATAATTACGCTATCTGGGCTAGTTGGGGCCTTTTCAATAAGGGAGACATAATGAATCCTCATCAAGACATCTAAAATATTTCCAACTTGGTTTTTTATTGCCTCTTCGCTTAAATCATTAGAATCATATGACGATTGTCTTGGAGCCTCAATATTTATTTCATTATCTTTCCTCTGAAAACCAAAAAATACTAGCAGGATAATTGCAATAATTAAAAGCGTAATTTTAGGCCAATGTTCTTTTATTTGTTCTTTGTCCATAAATTATATTTCGGGGTCTATATTATCGTCAAAATCCTCTTCGCCACCCAGTCTGTCTTCCAAATCTTCTAGTCTGCTTTCCAATTCTTCTACCCTACCATCCGAATCTTTCGCAAAACTAATAATCCCTATAAAGACGATAATTAATACCCACCATGGAATATACATAAATATTTATCTGTAACCTCTATTATGATAATGGTACTGACCAAATTTTAACCCCCATTTATAGCAATTTGTACGGCAGGTATGGCCACCGCGTTTATCGGTTCTGCCAGGATGAGCATACGCCATCAATGGAGCCGTCACCACAACTATTAGCAGAATTAAAATTATTTTTTTCAAGTGTTTTAAATTAAAAAATTAAATCTGTTGCCGAATCACCGAACATCTAGCCGACTAGAAACAACGCTAGGACCATCTGAGTAAACAGTAATATTGGAGGGGGTATACCCATTTACCATTCCAGTAACTTCGGCTGAGATAAATTGATTAGAGTACGTAATATCAGTATTTGATGTGGTTGGATTTGTAATGTCGGCATATACATAAACATAGGTGTCACGAATAACGCGTAACGGACTTGCTAGGGTTACTTCTATCGTGCCGTCACTTGATTGGGTAGCATTAGCATCAAGGGGTGATGTCGTATTTCCTTGATAACAAAAATATTGACTACATGGAGGGGGGTATGCCTGAATTCTAATATTACTAATCCAAGTAGAATCTAAGCCAGTTATCTTTAAGGTAACCCTCTTTAAATATAGATACCTTGCAGGTAAAGAGGGTGATTCCCAATGAGATAATATTGCTAATTGTTGGTCTTTTCCTGGAGCTACAATACGACTCATGTTTCCTTCTTCTTGAAAAAAGATATTTATTGGAATCGATATATTCGTTTCAACTACAGTATAGCCATCTTCATATGTACTACCATCTACACTAACCTTGAAGGCTCGACCACCAGCTGGACCAGTAGTAGATATGGTGGTATTTATTTCTCCTATAGAGTTTGTCTTAATAATTGTGGGCGCATTTTCAGTAATGATTTGGACGTCTTTATTTGGGACAACATTGCCATTTGAATCTTTAATTTTGATATTAGCTTTAATCGAATCTACCCCATTATTTCCAAGTTTATTCTTATCAAGAGATATCTCTGCAATAAATGAGACTGTGCAAGATTGTGTTTCTTTTGGTTTATTAGTAGTAACTCCGCAATTGTTTGAATCCTTAACTATTCGTGTTTGTTGTGAATTTGTACAAGCACCCCAACTCTCTATTTGCCAGTTAGGAGAGCAGGTGGAAGCGTTGTTTTGATTGGGTACTGGATTATATAAATGACAAGAGACAGTTAATCCCCCATTAACGCCCTTGCAAGACCATAGACGAAGTGTATTAGTGTCATCTACATCACTAAAATCACCAGTCTTACAAATATTTAAAACCGTCGAACAAGAGCCGTTAATACGAGCTGTGTTTTGAATAATTTGTCGTTGTGCCTCTAACTGCTTTTTAAGTATATCGTTTTGTTCTTGTAATAAAGATGTTGGGTTGTCTTTTTCTTTTGATGTGGTTGCTACATTGGTAATGGGTGTCTTTTGTAAATCATCTTTTTTACTAAGTGCTGAGTTGTTGTTTACGAGTTTTGTTTTAGATACAACTTGTTCTGGTTGTTTTTTTGTTTGCTCAACAACCGACATGCTACTAATATTTTTTTCTGTAGTTGTAGGGGTGGGAGTAAGGGTAGAGTTTTTATCTAACTTTAAATCTTGTCCAACCGAAGCACGGTTAAATACCCCAGAAAAAACTTTCCATGAAAGTGGATTCCACCAAGAAGCAGAGACAATAAGCGGGCTCCAAAACAACCCTAAAACCATAATTAGAACTACACCCTTTCTCATAGTAATTTTCATTTATCTATTAACTCCACTATAAACCGATTAAATCGGTATGCAAACAATTTTGGTTGATTGAAAAACTCCTCAAAAAGAGTAGATTTTGAACATAAATTACAATGAAAATGAAGGTATTCCCAAATGAGTTGTTTTACCTTTTTTGGTATTTTTCCAAAAATGAAAAGTGGGAGAAATTGAAAGAAATTCAGGGAGATGATTTTGAGCTTCCTTTCAATATATACGCTCCAATATATTTACGCGGAATAGAATATTTATTGAAAGAAAAGCTAATTAAAATAACCGAGCCATTATCTTTTCATGGGGCACATTTTTCGAAAGAAATAAAACCAAAATTAATGGCGGTCGCTGATGCAAGAGTAAAATCACTGATTCAAAAAAATAGTTTTGGTTATAAAGACTTTTTCAAAATTGAAGATTATTTTATAAAAAAAGTTAGGAGTGTTGATTACCGTCTATTTTCGTCAAATCTTGAAGATTTTTTAACAAATAAGTTGCCAACAATTAAAGTAGATTACAAGAAAATCAAACTACGACTAGGAAACTATGTCGAGAAATTTCTAAGTCATGAGAGTGTTTTTGTTAATCACACATCTATGAATGTTACAGATTATCTCACCCCAGAATTACTAAGCTCTAAATATAAACAACAATGTATAGATGAATGTGGACCAACACAAGAAAGTTTGGAACGATGTTTAAAAAAAGAAACAAAGTCATTGTATGGCATGGATGTTTTTGATAATCCATTTTTGTTTTTACCTTCTATGTACTATTTAGAAATGCAGGGCGCATTAGAGATTACAAATATAACTGCCAGCATGGACGGATGGTACTGGGTTGACTACAAAGAAACTGCTCATAAAAAAAGGGGGCAAGGGATTTGGAAAATAGAGTGTACTAAAATAAATTCAAATAATAAATTTGCTATTTATATCAATGAGCAAGAAGGTCCGACATTTGTAAATATAATAAATAAGGGCTACGCAAAAATATTATACGAAATAGCAAAAAGTGGGTTTTTTACCAAAAAAGAAAGGTTGGATGAAAAGAAGACTAAAGACGACATAACTTATTTACATAAAAAATTATTAAACGGGTTTGTTAAAACAAAATTAGTGGAATTTGAAAGATACTCACAAAGAGTCGTCCCTATGAATGATGTAAAAATACAAATTAAGCGTTAGTTTTTCCGATAGTATTCCGACATTTTCCGTCTATTTTTCGATGGGCGGTTTTTTTAGAATAAATGGCATAAAAATTAAAAAAATGTCCATGCAATATTCAAATGAAAATAAGTATTTCGAGAGCTCAGATTTATCCCTAATCACAACACTAACGTCTATTGGCTATAACGTTGAGGCTATAGACCGAAATAACGGCCCTAGGGCTACCTTTTTGATACCTAGAGATAAATTTTTAGACGAAAAAGTTCAAGCATTTTGGGCTCACGAATTAGTGGTTGACCCCCTTATCTATTTTAACTGTCTAAAACAACTAAAGGCCAGACTTTATAACACATGAACATATCTGGTGAACAAATAGCACAATTTCAAGAAATCTATAGAAGAAATTTTGGAATAGATATAAACCAAAAAGAGGCATACGAAAAAGGTATGAAATTACTAAAACTTATTAATTTGACTAACAAACTAGAAACAAAAAATTACAATGAGAAGCATTCAACGAAGGTTCAATAACCTACAACATAAATATCCCTTACTAAGCTCTTATACAAACTTCATTAGAGCTATAAGAGGAAATAATTTTTCCAAAGACACCATTAGCAGATGGTTCAATATTTTGGTTGATAAAAATGATTATGAGAATAGTGATAAAAAATTAATTCTTAAACATATCGAGAAATTGTCGAAACCACCTGAGGACAACGAAAAATGGGAGTAAATTCCCCCGCCATTGAAAGATTTATTAAGAAACGATAATTACTATGAAAATTACAAAAGGCTGGATAAAACACTATAGAAGAGACTTAGTAGACCTGAAAGATTTATCAGACCAAGCGTATAGGTACTACATGGCTTCCTGTCTTTTGTCCGTATGGGATAAACGTAATAAATATTTTGGAACTTTCGATTCCAGAACAAAAGTAATTAAAGAAATTTTACCAAATTGGTCGATGGGGAAAATAAACACGGTAAAAAATTCTCTTATAACGGCTGGTTTCTATAAAAAAGAACCTGAACATAGATTAAAAATATCTAATGCTAAAGATTTATTTGATAAATCAAAGGAATCTGAAAATTTGATTCAAGAATCTGAATGTAATATTCATTTATCTGAAAATGATTTTCAGAGTGCTGAAAATCAAGTTGGGGACATTCGAAATTTAATAGCCACTTTAGCAAGTAGTAAAACCATTAAATATCGCCAAGATTCAATGGGGTGAAAAAGTGAAAACTCTTAAAGAAAGATAAAGAAAATGAAAAGAAATATAAACAATAAACTGCTAAGAACTATTAAGTTCTTTGCTTATAAAAATATACTGAAGAACAGTTTATTATCAGTAGTTTTCTTACATCGTAGAACCCCCCATTTTCTATGTTTTTCTAATAACCAAAAATCCACCAAAATCCACCATTTATGGGAATTTATGGATACTATAAAAAGAGCCTCGATTCTCTTGATAAACAGGCTAATAACAGGAGTTTTTACACTCTTTGGGAGAATCCTTTTTTATCGTGTTGGAAAACTACCAAAAACCATAGAAATTGGTGGTAAAATTAAAAGGTTGACCCGTACGCAAATTAACCAAAAGGTTTTTTCATATCTTACTGCCTTAAAAGGGGCGGTCCTACCAGTAAGGCTACCTTTTGGTAAGCGTATTGGGTCAACTAGGACCGTCCCTTTTAGGTTATTAGGCTTTGAAGCAAAACTATGATTAATTCAAATAATCAAGATATCAAGTACTTTGTCTATGCAAGAAAATCCTCAGAGAGCGAGGAAAAACAAGTAGCATCAATTGAATCTCAGATTAATGAGCTAGAAAAAGTAGCTAAGTTATATGGTTTAGAAATTGTTGAAAAACTATCTGAATCAAAATCTGCAAAAGCTCCGAACCAAAGACCTGTTTTTAATGAACTTATTAGAAGAATTTATAACGGTGAAGCAAATGGCATTTTATGTTGGAAACTAGATAGGCTAGCTAGAAACCCAGTAGATGGTGGGACTATTAATTGGATGCTCCAGAACGGCATTTTGGGGCATATAAAAGCCCATGACAGAGACTACTACCCTACAGACAATGTATTAATGATGAGTGTTGAGTTTGGTATGGCAAATCAGTTCATAAGAGATTTAAGCTCAAACACAAAAAGAGGAATGACCGCTAAAGCAGAAAAGCAAGTATTCCCAAGCAGGGCGCCAGTTGGATATTTAAACGATAAGTATCAACCTAAGGGCGAAAAGAAAATAATTGTCGATTCAGTTAAATTTCCTTTGGTTAGAAAACTTTGGGATACCTTGTTAGAGAAAAAATGCACTGTCGACCACCTACACACCATTGCAACAAAAGAGCTTGGTTTGACTGGTGTAAACAATAATCCCCTGCCTAGAAGTGTTCTCTATAAAATGCTCAGAAATCCTTTTTATTACGGGAGATTTAATTGGTCTGGAAAAATATGGGACGGAAACCATCAACCAATGATTTCCAAAGAAGAGTTTGTCTTGGCACAAGAAATTTTATCTGGAAGAAGTAAATTCGATAAAACAAGAAAACATATCTTTGCATTTACTGGATTAATAAGGTGTGGCGAGTGTGGTGGCATGATTACCGCTGAAAAAAAGGTTAAAAAGCAAAAGAATGGAAATGTTCACCACTATACTTTTTATCGTTGTAGTAAAAGAAAGGGTATTCCCTGCTCACAAAAATGTGTCAGGGGGGAAGAATTGGTTAGACAAATCAGCGATATTGTAAAAAATATTGAAATCCCTAAAGAATTTACTGAATGGGCATTAGAAGTAATTAGAACAAATGAGAAAAAGGAATCCTTAACAAGGGACTTAATATTAAACCAGCACCAACAACGTTATTCTGCTTGCTTGGGTAAATTAGACCGCGTAAAAGAAATGAGAATCAATGGCGAACTAAGTGCAGAAGAGTACAACAAGGAAAAAGAAAAAATCTTAACTGAAAAAGATGGCGTCCAAAAACTTATAAATGAACTAAATAGTGATGTTAATGAAAACATTGTTCGTTTAGAAAAAAAATTAGAAATAGCAGAAACTGCTCAAGAAAAAATAAATTCTAGCGATGAAGAGACTCAAAGAAATGTTCTGGAGAATCTCGGCTCTAACTTTATTTTGAAAGACAAAATATTAACTTTGGATTTGGAAGAAATATTTAAAGGAGTTCAAACCGCCTCAAAAGAAATCAAAAAACTACATAGGCGGTTAGAACCTGTAAAAAATGGCTTTAATAAAGGAGATTATGCCGAAATGTACTCATCAAGTCTCTTATTGGGTGCCCATCGGGAATCGAACCCGAATTGGAAGTTCCACAAACTTCAGTGTTAACCGTTACACCATGGGCACCATCACATACATTTATACTCTTATTTGTATCAAAATTCCAATTTTTAGAGCTTGAAGCTTTGAGATAAAAGCTATAAGCTGGCCCCTATGGGCGATTAGCTCAGTTGGTAGAGCAACCCGTTTACACCGGGAAGGTCACAGGTTCGAGTCCTGTATCGCCCACAGCGAGGAGAGAGTCGTCTCGCAAAGAAGCTTGCGTGTAGTAAGGAATAAGAAAAACATAAGAATTTATTTTTATGTTTTTCTTATGACGAAGCTACTCGGCAAAGCCGACTTTATGAGACGCGAGCGACGAAGATGTATTGTAATCAATACAAAAGATTTAAAAAATGAAATCTAACATTCCCCAAACAATCGGCGTCATAATGGACGGCAATCGCCGTTTCGCAAAAAAGAATGGCAAATTGCCTTGGTCTGGACACAAAGAGGGTTTTAGGAAACTTGAAGAATTGGTTGAATGGGTAGCAGAAGCAGAAATTAAAAACGTTATTGTTTATGCTTTTTCAACTGAAAACTGGAATCGTTCCAAAAAAGAAGTAACGGAGATAATGAACCTCCTTACTGTTGGGTTAACAAAGAAGATAAATGAGCTTGTAGAAAAAGGTGCGCGCGTAAGCTTTATCGGCAATCGCTCTCATTTTAATAAAACGACTCAGAAGTTAATCGATGATGCTGAAAAAAATAAACCCAAAAAAGAAAAAATACATCTAATAATCGCCTTATCGTATGGAGGCAAAGACGAGCTGGTACGCGCCACACAAGGGTTGGTTAAAAACCGAATTCCTATAACCGAAGTGTCAATATCCAAAATGCTCGACACAAAAAACATTCCTGATCCAGATTTAATCATTCGTACCGGAGGAGAAATGCGCCTTTCTAATTTTCTTTTATGGCAAGGCGCATATAGTGAACTATTTTTCACGAACACACTTTGGCCAGATTTTTCAAAAAAAGAGTTCCTAAAGATAATGAATGACTTTGAAAAGCGAGAAAGAAGAAATGGAAAATGAGATAAAAAAAATATATGAGGACGATGAAATTGTGGTTATAAATAAACCATCTGGAATACTTGTGCACGCAGACGGAGTTTCAAAAGAAAAAACCATCTCGGATTGGGTTTTAGAAAATTACCCTGAAACAAAAGACGTTGGGGAAGAGTCGATTTTAAAAAATGGTGAAAAAATAATGCGCCACGGAATAGTTCATCGCCTAGACAAAGACACATCTGGAGCACTTTTGATATGTAAAACAAAAAAAGCTCACGAATATTTTAAAAAACTATTTCAAGAAAAAAATATCAAAAAGGAATATCACGCACTCGTTTATGGAATTGTAAAAAATGATAGCGGAATGATTGATAAACCAATTGGCAGGCATCCAACCGATTTTAGACGCCGACTTTCAGAAATTTGGGCACGCGGTGAAAAAAGAGAGGCCGTTACAAAGTACGAGGTGGTAAAAAAAGGTCTTGAATCAACATTTATCCACGCCTTCCCTCTTACAGGGCGCACTCATCAAATAAGGGTGCACATGAAATCAATTAATCACCCAATCGTGTGTGATTCTTTGTACGCCCCTAAAGGAAAGTGCCTATATGGCATTAATCGACTCGCCTTACATGCCTATAAAATCTCTTGGTCAAATGAAAATGGGGAGGAAAAAGAGGCTATTGCCCCATATCCAGAAGATTTTGAAAAAGCTTTGGCGGAATTTAATAAGGGTTGATTAGGGGCTAACTACATGCTAAAGTCCCTAGCACAAAAGATATGAAAACAAGCTATGTAATATCGCCAGTAAACACAGAGGAACGCGCAAATCTAGGAATGCGTGGGGGCGACACCGTGCGCGTATGGCAAAAAATTCAAGAAAAAGGCAAAACTCGTTTACAGGCATTTGAAGGACTAGTGCTTGCTGTAAAACACGGAGCATCAGCTGGGGGTACTTTTACGGTTAGAAAAGTAGCATCTGGTGTGGGTGTAGAAAAAGTATTCCCTATTTACTCTCCAATGATAGATAAGATTGAGATTATAAAGCGCGCCCGCGTTCGACGCGCAAAGCTTTATCACATCCGCGAAAAAGCCGCTAAAGAGGTGCGCAAGCAAATGAGGAACATTCGTGTCATGAAAGAAGTTGAGGCGCCAGTTGAAGTTGTTGCTGAAGAAAAAACAGCAGAGTAGACATAAACAAAGGAAACATTTTCACAATTACCGCCATATAGGCGGTTTTTGTGTGTGAATAATGGGTATGTGCTTGCCCTTGAGCTATATTATAATAAAGATATGGGATTAAGAGGACCTAAACCAAAAGGTAAGGTAAGAATTAAATGGTCTGCAGATTTTGCATACGCTATGGGTCTTTTAGCTACTGATGGCAACTTATCCCCCGACGGTAGACATATATCGTTTGTTTCAAAAGATATTGAACAAATAAATAATTTTTTAACAGCTTTAAAGATTGTTGATATAAAAATTGGAAAATCATTAT
Source organism: uncultured Candidatus Saccharibacteria bacterium (assembly GCA_964398725.1). Lineage (GTDB taxonomy): Bacteria > Patescibacteriota > Minisyncoccia > Phycocordibacterales > Zambryskibacteraceae > 12-FULL-44-12b. The sequence goes on along the minus strand of CAYNNE010000011.1, from coordinate 1,098 downwards.
CTGGAGATAAAGAAAGGTGGGCATATAGAGTGCAATTTGGAGATGTTCTTTTTTATGATTTTTTAAAAACCATTGGTATTAGACCGGCGAAATCAAAAACTATTGGAAAAGTACTAGTTCCTAAAAAATTCTTCTTTGACTACCTTAGGGGTTGCTTAGATGGGGACGGCTGTACTTATAGCTATTGGGATCCTAGGTGGAAATCGAGTTTTATGTTTTATACTGAGTTTGTTTCTGCTAGTAAAAAATATATTATTTTTTTACAAAAAGAAATTTTTGATAGGTTAAAAATAAAAGGCCATATCACAAATGACGGCAGAAAGAGAACGCTTCAACTTAAATATGCAAAAAAAGATTCGCTAAAGATTTTAAAAAAAATATACGCAAATAGAAAAGGTTTATACCTTAAAAGAAAAAGGTTGAAAATTGATAAAGCTTTCACTACTATAGGCTGGTCATTGGACTAGTTAATGGTCA
>CAYNNE010000011.1:0-611 GCA_964398725.1 uncultured Candidatus Saccharibacteria bacterium | reverse complement strand
TGTAACGCACGGGTGGTGAAATTGGTATACACGTAAGATTGAGGTTCTTATGTCGAAAGACGTGGAGGTTCAAGTCCTCTCCCGTGCACCAGTGCGTTAATATAAAATAGATTCGCGCTCCCTGTACTTTGTACGGAGAGCTTCGCTCGGGTAAACTACAAAAGTAAACTTTTGTGCTTCACCACTCGCTCGCTCCCGTAGTTCAATGGATAGAACAGAGCTCTTCTAAGGCTTTGATGTAGGTTCGATTCCTGCCGGGAGCACCAAATGAAGAAAATAGATGGTTATTATCAACTCGAAAAAGATTTGGACATATCTGAGAAAGATATCAATACACAAGAATTACCTGGATTAGGCAGGTTGATTGAGGCACTCGGAACTACTTTTAGATGTCTTAAATACAACAGACTAGAGTCTGTCTGGAAATGGTCTGCATCAGGAACAATCCAACAAATCGCTGTAGTGGAATACAATGAATTTGTTATAAGCGAAAACGGTAAAACCCCGGAGGAGGCTTGTGCACGCCTATATATCAAACTGAAAAAATCTATTTAATTTTCGTGCCTTCAGGTATTTCGTCTGACACTTCAAACAACGCTATTTTCTCGTCT
>CAYNNE010000010.1:238-20017 GCA_964398725.1 uncultured Candidatus Saccharibacteria bacterium | reverse complement strand
ATATCTTTAGACAGATCATTCTTATCTTTTACAAAAGGATGACCTATAATTTCAACACCGCCGTGAATCATATCTATCTCCGGATTTTTTCTTAAAAAGTTTATTCGTTCCTCAAGATAAGTAGGTTTGTATTCATCATCGCTTCCAAGAAAAGAAACAAACTCGCCTGCGGAAGCAAGCAGTCCAGCATTTTGAGAAATAGGCGGGCGGCGATTAGAATGTTTCATGTAACGAATGTTTTCAAAATTGCACATATATGGATTTACCAGTTCAAAAGTTTTATCGGCGCTTCCATCATCAATAATTATCAATTCCCAGCCGGCAAAGGTTTGGTTAATAACAGAATCAACAGCCCTTTGCAGCAGTTTTTCTCTGTTAAAAGTTGGAAGAATTATGGAAACAACAGGGCTAAATGATTTGTACACTTGCATAGTTCAATTCTTATAGTTGATGAACAAAATATAGTTTTTTTGGATGATCTTTATGAAAAACTTCAAGCTAACGGTATCGATGTCTTGGAGGGTGGAGGTTTGTTAGACATTTCTTCCCCTGAAGAAATAATTGGAAGTAAAAAATATGAATATGGTAGTAGGTCTGAAGGTTCTTTTGACTCAATTCAAATGTATTTAAGGGAGATTGGCCAATATCCTTTGATTACTGGAAATATGGAAAAAGAGCTAGCTAAAAGAATTGAAACTGGCGATGAGGAAGCAAAAAACTTACTCGCAAAAGCAAACCTCCGTTTGGTGGTTTCAATTGCAAAGAAATATGCAAACAGAAGTCCAGATTTAACCTTGCTAGATTTGATTCAAGAAGGGAACTTAGGTTTATTTAAGGCAGTAGATAAATTTGATTGGACAAAAGGCTATAAGTTTTCAACATATGCCACTTGGTGGATTCGCCAAGCTATAACTCGTGCTTTGGCTGACCAAAGTAGAACTATTCGTGTGCCAGTTCACATGGTTGAAACAATTGCTAAATATAAGCAGGTTGTTCGCCGTCTTACACAAGATTTAGGAAGAGACCCACTTCCAGAAGAAATAGCGACTGAAATGAATATTGAGGTAGAAAAAATTTATCAAATTGAAAAAATTGACCAAGCAACCGTTTCTCTAGAAAGCCCAGTAGGGGATGAGGGAGATGATGGTAAGTCAAAACTAGGGGACTTTGTGGCAGATGACAAAATACTTTCTCCAGACGCAGAAGCGTCCCGTAGAATTGTTCAGGATCAAGTGAGAGAAATTTTAAATGAATTGCCACCAAAGGAGCGAAAAATTCTTGAAATGCGCTATGGGCTAGCTGATGGTTTTACACACACACTTGAAGAAGTGGGAAAGGTATTTGGTGTTACTCGCGAAAGAATTCGCCAAATTGAAGCAAAGGCGTTGGAGAAAATAAGACAGCATGAGAAGATAAACAGGTTAAAAGGACACTAAAGAACGCTCGGGAATTTATTTGAAATGCGAGCGACGAAAGGTCACCAATGCATTTCAAATAAACACCCTCGCTCTAAAGTCTGATAGAATCACGAACATGAAAATATTTCTTTCGTACAGATTTACAGGAGAAGATCCAGTGGAACTAAAAGATAATTTAGGAAAGATTTTAGATGTACTCCGCACAAATAAACACGATGTTTATTGCTCACTTGAAGATGAAGCTTGGTTTCAAGAAAAAACACACACAAATAAGGAAATTATGGAACATGCTTTTCAAAAGTTGGATGAATCAGAATTACTTTTAGCATTTATAAAATCAGATGATAAAAGCGAAGGGATGCTTTTAGAAATTGGATATTTCCTTGGTAAAGGAAAACCGTTTGCCCTCGCGTTAAAGAATGGAGTAAAAACCACTTCTATTAAAGAGATGGCGAATCCGCTTATTGAATTTGAAAACATTGATAATTTGTGTGAAAAGTTGAAGGCTTTCTATCTTTGATACTTTAAATGTAACTAAAATAAATACAAACCAGCCCCCGCTTTTACAAAAGCGGGGGCTGTGGGGTTTTGGCGATCTATTGCTAGTACAGGAACAAAGACAGCTTGCCCTCAGGATTTCTCCTTACAGTAGAGATGCGACTTGTGAGAAGGCCGCCCACAATGAGTACTGTGATGTTTACGATGCTAGCTGATAGCGGATCAGTGACCTTTCCGTCAAGTATAATCACGCTCATTATCATACACAGCACAAAGGTCAAACTAAACACCAGAACGGCTAGAGCAGTCAGCATACCCTGTTTCATTTTTATGTTGCGGCGCGGCCGCGATGCAAGGAACCAACTGTTCATATTGTATACTAATTACACTTATTGTCAATAGACAAAAAGTATTGATTTTTAGCCATGTTTTGACGGTGTGATAAGATTTATGAGATGAAACCACTTTTAATCTCCAAAACTACATTTCTCGAGTTTTTATTTTGTGCAAAAAATATTTGGTTAAAAATTCATAAGCCCGATTTGGCGCACATGTTTCAGCTTTCAGATTTTGAAAAACAATTGATGGAGCAGGGGAATGAAGTAGATAAGTATGTACAAAAAATATTTCCAGATGGAGTGGTAGGGGACGCTAAAACTGAGGGAACTTTTTTCCAACCCACATTTGAGACTGATGGTTTTTTAGTGAGATGTGATGTGCTGGAATATGATAAAAAAAATAAAAATTGGAATTTGTATGAGGTGAAAGCAACGAACTCAATAAAAGAAAATGGAGGGCTTCGTGACCACATAGACGACATAACATTTCAGGCCTCTGTTTTAAGACGAGCAGGTTTAAATGTGGGTAAATATTTTCTTATAACTCTAAACAAAGAATATGTTAGATGGGGAGATATAGAACCAGAGAAACTTTTCGCAAAAGAGGATGTAACAGAAAAAGTTCTACTCAAACTTCCAGAAATTGAAGCCCAAATGGAAGCCGCTAAAGAATACTTAATAAAAACAGAAGAGCCAAAAGGCAATTGCGATTGTTTGTTTAAGGGGCGTTCTCAACATTGCTCCACTTTTGAATATTCAAATCCACAAGTACCAAAATATTCTGTGCACGATCTTTCTCGTATTGGCTCTAGTAAAAATAAACTACAAATGCTCATTGAGCAGGAAATTTTTGATATCGCCAATATTCCAAGCCATTTTGAATTTTCAGACATTCAACACAATCAAATTCATGTTCATAAAAATGATAAGCCGATTATTAAACACGATGAAATAAAAGAGGCACTAGAGAGTTTAGAATTTCCTCTTTATTTTTTTGACTACGAAACATTTGCTCCGGCTATTCCAGCTTTTTCTGGGTTTAGACCTTATCAGCGTATTCCTTTTCAATTTTCGCTCCACATCTTGTATGAAGAGAATGGGGAATTAGAGCACTTTGAATATTTGCACGAAGATTTTAGCGACCCGACAGAAAATGTGGCAAAGCTTTTAGATAAATACATAGGCGCGAAGGGCACCATTATCACTTGGAATAAATCTTTTGAAGCTGGAGTTAATAAAGAAATTGCTGAAAGAAATCCAGAATTTAAAAAATTGATAGATAGATTAAATGGAATGCTCTACGATTTGATGGACATATTCAGAGCACAGCACTATGTGCACAAAGATTTTAAAGGCAGTACTTCAATTAAAAAAGTTTTGCCAGTGTTGGCACCTCACTTGGATTATAAAAAGTTAAATATTTCTGAAGGGGGAGCAGCATCTGAATCATGGTGGAAAATGGTAGGTCCTACTACGCCAGACAGTGAAAAGAAACAAATTGCAAAAGACCTGAAGGAATATTGTGGACTAGATACTTTTGCTATGTTCGAGGTTTGGAGATACCTTAAAAATTTAAGCTAGTTATTTAAGTGCGGCCTCTAGTGTTTTTGTAAGTATTTCAATTGGTAGCGCGCCTTTCACTAAAATTTTATTTGTTCCGTGCACGCTAACAGCATTTTGTGTGGAAAGCGAAACCGCTTTTAGTGCACCAAGTTGTATGTTTGTAAAAGGTTTGTTTGAAACAATAATGTTGTAAGGAGTGCCAAGTCCGCCGGCAGCAATTGCATCTTGATAGTCTCTTTCAACCTTTGCTTTTGTGTCGCCATTTGTTAAACACGACATAAAAGTACCCTTTGGAAGATTTTCTCCTTCTGCTAGGGCTGGAATTTTTGAAGTATCCAATGTGTCATTTGATGTCGTAATCTCATAAATTTTGTTGGTTAGTCTCCAAAAACCCTCATTACCACCAACAACTCCAGCGCATTCTAAGGCTTCGGATTCGTATCGCGCTTTTGCGTGTAAAGAATCAAGAGGGAAGTGTCTATATACCCATGCAAGTTTTCCAACAAATTCTTTAGAGGATGTAAGCTCTATCATTGTGTTATGAAATATTTTGCAATATGGACATTCTGGGTCTGAATATTCAATAAGAGTTAAATCTGCATTTTTGGGGCCGATTATATAATCGTCGGCTTGTACTTCTTTTATAATGATTTCTATTTGAGGGGCTGGTTCGTTTGTTTCAACTACTTTTTTATTGGTTGGAACTTTTGATAAATAAAGACCCCCACCAATAAATACTCCCGCAATAATAATTGAGCCGGCCAAAACAAGTGTGTTTTTCATAGAATGGGATTATAACAAATTTCTAAAACGAAAGCCCCGCGCGATAGGCGCGGGGCTCTTGGGTGTACTACTTTTGAGAGGTTTTTGACTTTCAAGCTCTGACTTGATGGTGGCACTAACACAGTTAATGGCTACCTCGTAGGTAGCACCTATTGTGAGCGCCCTGTCCAGAGTCAAGAAAGACAAATCACCACTTTTATCCTCCACTATGTTCTGGTACAACAAGTCTCTTTCTTTTTGTAGGACATAGTGGACAAAGACAGTATCAATGATTGGCTGTTCCACCAGAGCTAAACACTGCTTTTCTGCCTCTTTCTCTTCTGGGTTGGGGATAAAAAGGGGCAAAGCAAACAACAAAAGGAAGAACAAATAGTACCCAAGAAACATGAAGATGGTTTCTTTGGTTGTTCTTGGCCGTTTCAACTCAACTGGGCTTTCTGCCGCAGCTTTTGTTGGTACTTCATCCCAGTCTTCTGTTTCAGACAAAGCGAGCTCCTTGTGGGGGTTTCTAGCAGTATTATACCATTATTAAAATTTTTATCAAATCACCAAGGCATTGCGTGCGTTAGTTTTGTGTCGTTTCCATTTTCCCAATCAGATATATCTAAATCAATTTGATAAACATTTGGGCCATCAGGAATAGAAACTTTTTTATTGGTTTTTATATGGTTGTACAAATCTCTTGTAATAGCGACATCCTTTAAACAATATTCAATTATTTTATCTATTGCACCCTCTTTCCACCAAGTAACTGCGTCCAGCCCCTGTCCAGATTTTGAAACGCCAAGCGTAGCCGAAGCAACATCTTGAAGCTTTATGCGCCTCCCCAAGGATTCTTGAATTGTTTTCATTAAATCTATTGATTTAATAGAGGTTAAATCTCCGTTGTAGTATTTATTTAAAAGGGGAATATCAAAGTGATTTGAGTTGTATCCAATGAGAGAATCAGCTTTTTCAAAATAAGGCCACATATCCTTAAACTCATGTTCTTGAAAAGCCCTTAACTCATTAGTTTCAAAGTCGTATATTCCAACTATTGAAATATCAAGTTTGGCAGGGTCATTTTCGCCAACTTCAAAAAATGTGTTTTTTGTCTCTATATCAAATACAAGAGGTGCCATATTTTGTAATTCTCAAACAATATAACACAGAGATTTTATGTATTATAATTAGGCAATGGAAAATCTTCCGGTTGAAACATTAACTTCTGGAATAAGAAGCATTTTTTGGCTTTTTCTTATTGTCTATTTAACTATGGGAGGAATTTTGGTTTATCACTGGCAAAGATATGGCGGTAAATCTAAGGTTCTGTTTATTGTTGAAACGGTTTTTATTGTGGGCTCAGTCTTGTTTGCATTACTCGCTTTTTTTGAAATCCCAAACTAAACCCCCACACTAACTTTACGAAACAATATGAAAATTCAAGCAAACAATAAACACACAATGAATAAAACTCTCGGCAACACTACCCCGAATAGGGGTGGGCTATTCGCCCACGTGTTGCCCGATTATTTATTAAGTAAAGTTAGTGTGGGGGTAAACAAATGTTAAACCTTGATCCAAATGAAAGCGTGATTCTGGAGGTGCGAAAGCATTGGTATGTTCTTGCATCAAGAGTCTTTGTGATGTTTCTTCTTGTGATTGCACCACCAATATTTTTCGCCTTTTTTGAAAGTTTAATTCCTGCTTCAGTGCCACTCCCTGTGGGATATTCAGCAGCTGGATTTTTTTATTCTTTATGGCTTTTAGTAATTTGGATAAGCTTTTTTATAAACTGGACCAACTATTATTTAGATGTCTGGTATGTAACAGAAAAAAGAATTGTTTCTGTAGACCAAGTAAGTATTTTTCATCGTAAAATTTCTAACCTTCGCTTTGACAAAATTCAAGATGTATCAATAGAAATTAAGGGCGCAATACAGACAATGCTTAAATTTGGAGATATTGAAATAAAAACCGCAGCAGAAGGGGATAGTAATTTTTTAATGGAAAATGCTGCTAATCCAGATGAAGTGAGAAGAATTATTTTCTCGCACCATCAATTTGAACACGAAAAAGCAAGGCCAGTGCATGTTGTGGAGGAAGAAGTTGAGCGACCATCTAAAGATCAATTTATTCAATCTTAAAAACGAAAGCCCCTGCATAACATGCAGAGGCTTGTAAGACCGGTTATCCCTTAGAGAGTTTTTCTTTGAGAGCTTCCGCAATCACGGACACATCCATCTCTAGTGTCGTCATGATTGTTTCAATGAACCCACCTTCTTCTCCCTCTTCAGCTTCTGGCTGTTGTTTGCGAACTGGAGCTGTTGGAATGGTGGGAATTGGTGCAATAAGTCGAGCAAAGCATGAGGGGCATTGAACATGCATTTTTTGCCCTGCGTACTTCGCATCGATTTTCAGAGTGAATTGGCGTCCACAAGTTCTGCTCGGACACTTGGCTCTTAGCAACAAATTCTTCACCTTTTAACTCCGGTGGGGGAAAGGGGGTGCTTCTAGCAAAATAGCATAGGACTTTTCTAATAAAAGTCAAGTTCAAGAAGTTTAGCTAAACTTCTTGAACTTGCTACCTTCGCTCGTTCGGAAATATTAAGCAAGCTTATATTTCACTCACTCGCCAAAAGACCAATTTAAAAACTAATTTTAAATTACTTCCGTCGCTCGTTCGGAAGTATTAAGTAATCTTATACTTCACTCACTCGCTAGGAAGGTCAAAGAAATTAATTAGATATTTATTAATTTCTCTCTGATCTAAATCGTAAAAGTATTTTTGATTTTCATGAAGATATTTTGCTAGCTCTATGCCTACAAATCTCCAGTGCCATGGTTCAAATTGATAGTAAGTGTTGTTTTTAGGGTAGGAGAGTATAAAGCCGTATTTGTATGCATTTTCTGTAAGCCATTTAAAAGTTTCTGTTTTACTGAAACCAGAAAAAGTATTGGCAATTTTAGGTGTTGTGAAATCAACCGCTGTGCCAAGTTGGTGTTCTGAATACCCCTGATCTGCCGAAAATTTGTTTGCCCCGTAGCCATAAGTGGTAGTGTAAATATCTTTTAAATATGATTGAGCTTCAAAAGATCTGTATGCTGAGATAATTTCTAAAGGAATTTTGTCTTGTCTGGCACTGTCAATTAGTTTCAATAACAATGGGAGCACTTTTGTTTCAAATAATTCTTCTTTGTTTTGGTATGTATATTTAGTATCAATTGCAGAAAGTTCTTTTGGCACATAGTGTTCATTTAAGAAAAACACTTTTGAGTATTTCTGTAAAAACTCCTGATCGGTTTCTTTTAGTTTTGTAAAACCAACTACCTTATCTGTGATGCTTGCTATTTGCCCCGCAAAAGAGTCGTTTATATTTTTAAAATTATTCAATTCCAACAAAAGGCTTTCGTTTTTGAATTGGGTTTCAGTTAGGGTGTTAGAGGTTGTTTGTAGCCTGTAAACAATTTGATCTAAGTCCTGTGTAAGAGAGTAATATTTAAAAGCTATAAATGCCAAAGCAAGGATACAAACGATAGTTAAGTAGGGAAGTAGGGGACTATTTTTCACCTGCCGATTTTAACACGATTGAAAGAAGGGCTTAATTTAAGTATCATTTGACCTGTTCTCCAAAAGAGAACATATTCCCCGGTGGCGCAGCGGTAGCGCAGTCGCCTGTGGCGGGTTCGTGGTATACTCTACTTGTGTATACCAACAAGAAGAGAAAAGAAACACGAACATATGCCGATCGTGCTGAATACATGGTGGAAGCCGTTAGACGCAGAAGAATAAAACTGCGTGAGATGGCTAGAGAATATGGTGGTGGGAAATGCGCCTTGTGTGGCTATAAAAAATGCCAAAGAGCATTAAGTTTCCATCACCGTGACCCTAAAAAGAAAAGTTTTGGGATTGCAACAAAAGGACTCACTAGATCTTGGGAAAAAATAAAACAAGAAATAGATAAATGTGTCTTGTTGTGTGCAAATTGCCACATGGAAGTGCACGATGGTCTTACGCAGCTTCCTAAAGAGATTTAGGAATGATAACGAGGTGAATTGCTGGAAGCCCTAACATGCAAATGAGGGTAATCAGCAGCCAAGCCTTTAGAGAAATCTATTGGAAGGTTCAGAGACTATCTCGCAAGAGAGTACAGAGAAGAAATTCTTTGGAAGCGCCTCGCATCCCCGTTCGAGAAATCGAAATGGATGATGATATAGTCCGTGCCCAAAGGAAGACTTTGGAATAAACGTAATCGATTGGTCGTAGGTTCGAATCCTACCCGGGGAGCAATAAACACTAAGTCGCCTTTATGGCGGCTTTTGTGTTTATATTGCCCACCGGGAGAAAACAAACTGCTTTGTTTTCGTTAGGATTCGAAAAGCTTATTCCATATTTTCGAGAAGTTATGCTTTGAGAAAATGGAAAAGCTGTACTGCGACTGTAAGTCGAGAATCCTACCCGGGGAGCATTTGAGAGTCGCACAAAAGCTGGCTTTTGTATGACCGAAAATTCGAACTCGAGTACCTTGGTACCCAGGGAACCGTTCTTGACATGTTAAAAATAAGTTATATTATTTCGCCAGATGTGAAGTTCGTCTGCCGTTCAAATTAGGAGTATTTTTATGATAACTTGCACTCACTGTGGAAGTCAGCATCACACAACGGAACATTGTTCTAACAGTATCAAGTGCATGCATTGCGGAAGCATACATCACACGACTGAGCACTGTTCAAACAGTGTCAAGTGCACCAAGTGTGGAAGTACCTATCACACAACCGAACATTGCGCCGGGCGATGACAGCATTAGTTTGCGACTTTTAAAGCCTATCGATGAGAAACCTACCCACCGCTTAACCACACGAGGCCGACATGAGACTCATGGACCCCGAAGAAGCGCGAAGAGTCATGGATATGGCGGAGCGGGTTCATAGTGGGGAACTTACTCTTCCGCCAGAAATACAGGAGCTCGACAGACAGATTGCCTCAGCCAAGCGCAAGGCACTCCTTTTTGCCACCAAACTCAACGTAGTTGACCAAGGTATGGTTAGCGAAGTTGTCGACTTGATGCTGAAGAGGGACGAGCTCATTGCAAGATTCGTGAGCTGACTAACGTGCCCACCGCAAAATATTGCGGTGGGTTTCTTTTTATTTAATTTTTCAATGTTTATTTTTGGCACTCAGACAAGTTTAAAGTTTTTGGTATAATTTAAAGAGTTTTTTACTAATTAATTATTATTTCTATGTTAAAGGAATTTAAGCAATTTTTGCTAAGAGGCAATGTGGTTGATTTAGCTGTCGGTGTCGTTATTGGTACTGCTTTCGGTACAGTAGTTAGTGCTCTGGTAACAGACCTACTCACTCCATTTATTGGTGCAATTGCTAAAGTACCAGATTTTTCTGGTCTTTCATTTACTTTGCGTGGTAGTCAGTTTATGTATGGCCACTTTATTAACGCTCTTATTTCGTTTGTATTAGTTGCTACCGCAATCTTTTTCTTTGTAGTTAAACCGATGAATTTTCTTGTTACAAAATCCCGCAAAGAAGCACCCGTAGACCCAACAACAAAAAAGTGTAAAGAGTGCCTGAGCGAAATTCCGATTGATGCCAAACGCTGTTCTCATTGCGCTCAAATTATCGTATAGATAGGTTTACAAAGAGATTAAGTATTTACCGGCTTAAAAAGATTATTCTTTTTTGATGTCTAATCCAAAATTTAAACTTCTGATATAATTTATTTATTATTTAATTAACCAACGACTCCTATGTTTAAAGAGAATTTTCCAGTTGGCGATCGTGAAATGAAGGAACAATTAATTCAGGCTGCCGAAAAGTTTGAACCCTTAAAAGGCGAAAGAGTTAGCAGTACAGAAGTTGACGAAAGTGGCCAGGTTACAATTGTATTTGAAAGTGGTAGAAAGCTCTGTTTCAATATCACTGATGAAGATTTTTTCAAAGCTGACCGTTTTGAAATTAAATAAAATGGATAAGAGTGGGATAGCATATTCTATTTTTGCAATATTGTTTGGAGTATTTATGGTTGTATATGGTGGATATGATGATAGTCCGGGAGCACAAGGACTCGGACTCATAGCATTTATCATTGGCATTGTCGGAGTGGTAAAGAGCAGGAAAAATCCTAATTAAACAATACTTTGTGGTTTTTTCTTTGTGTGGTAGTACAATTTATACATAGTTATTTAAATTAAAAAAATGGATATAACAATTTTAGTTTCAAAAATATTAGGTATTTATTTAATCGTTGCTGGTATCTTTATAATCTTTAAAGGCAAATCAATTCCACACTTGCTAAGAGATTTTTTTGATCACCCCGCAGTGAGCTATCTCACAGGAATTATTCTTTTGTTCTTATCTTCAATGTATCTTATTCAGTTCAACATTTGGGATGGAACTTGGAAAACAATAATCACGGTTTTTGTTTGGTTAATTCTTGTAAAAGGATTGGTTTACATTTTTGCTCCTAAAATGCTTAGCGAATTTGTAATCAAAAATTCCAAAAAACTATTTAATGTTTATGGTGTAATTGCTTTTGTGATTGGCTTATACCTATTAAATTTGAAATAAATCAAGGATTTTTTACTTGTCAACACCTTTTCCCCTGTTTTAGTAAAACCGAAGGGACATTTTTTTCGTAAATGTTGTTTAATATACTCGACTATTATTACTGTTCAACAGAACGGGTATTCTTTCAGACTATTGACATAAATACATAACAGGAGTATAGCGGGTGTATTAAGTGAATTATTAGGTTCTTAAATTAGTAAAAACAATGAAATTTTCTTTAAGTGCATTTTATAAGTTAGTCGCAATAAGTGGGATTACCACCCTTGCATTCTTCGCCTTTGCGGGAAATGCGTACGCAGTGACGGGGAATATTACCAATGATTAGGGTGGATTCTTCCAGACAATCCAAGATGCGATAACTAACACAACAACCGGTGGTACTATTACTCTTCCAGCCGGAACATACGAACTATCAGCACAACTCGATATACCTGATTCGAAAGTACTGTCTATTATTGGCGATGGTGCAGTGACGTTGAAGGCAGTAAGTAACTATGGTACGACGAACGGTTCGAAGCACCTCCTTGGTGTCTACTCTGGAACAGAGGCTACACCAGTAACAATTTCAAATGTAACCTTAGACTGCAACAGCAACTGCTACGGCTTCAATACCTATAGTAATGCTTATGTCGTTTTAAACGATGTGACGGTCATAAACAGCAGAGGTGCAGGTTTAACGGTGAACGGCTCGACCGTCGTTGCTACTAACTTGAACACAAGTGGCAATGCTTGGGGTGCAGTGAATATAGATCCGGGAAGTGGTGTTACTGATCCTTCAGTATTTACCTTGAACAGCGGTACTTTGGCGGAAAATACTCAAATTTGGTCCGATGGCAGTCATGTAATTGATGGCAACCCAACAGTTACTGTTACGGCCGACGGTTATACAATGTATTCCTACAGTGGCACGGATGCATTTCGCTGGGCCAATAAGGCGCTGACCGGAGTAGTCACGATTACCAGTGCTCCGACCGTGCTCTATACGACTATCCAAGCGGCAGTGACTGCTGCCCAAGCTGGAGACACGATTAATGTTGGTGCAGGGACTTATAACGAAGCGGGGCAAATTGTAATAAACAAAAATTTATCAATTATTGGTGCTGATAAATTAACTACAATAATTAAACCAACAACTAACACTGGTGGTGCCAGCGATGATACAGCTGCTTGGATTTTGGTTCAAAGTGGAAAAGAACTTAATCTTAGTAACGTTACTTTAGATGGAGATTCTCCAATGCGGTTAATTAATTGGGCATTGGCAACATATGGTACAGGAACTATAAACAATGTACTCGTTAAGAATGTGAAATATGCAACTTATGCTGGTAGGGGAATTGTAGTTTTTGGTAACGTTACTATTAGTAATAGCCAATTTGAGAATATTCAAAGAATTGGAGTTCATGTTCGAGGCGCATATAGTGGCCCGGCAGTTGGGATAGCAAACATTACTAACAATGTGTTCGTTGGTAAGGGAGTAGGCGATTTCTTGGATTACCCAATTGAAGTGGGAGCAGGTGCTTCTGCAACTATTACTGGCAATACCATTTCTGGTGCAAAAGGCGTTGCGTCAACTGATGGCTCAACTTCTGCTGGTATATTAGTAACTGATTATTACGGGACAGGAACTTCAGCAACTATTGAAAACAATACCATAACTGACAATACTGACGGTATTGCAGTTGGTTACAATGATACCGATGTTAGTGTAGTTGTAGCCCACAACAACAGTTTTAGTGGCAATACTAAAGCGATAAATTCCACTCATCCGATTGTGGACGCCATAAACAATTGGTGGGATTCAGTAAATCCTGATTTTACATCAATAGTTGTTGGTAATGTCTCTTATTCTCCTTGGTATATAAACTCATCAAAAACCACTTTATCTGATGCAGTAGTAATGCCTGATAATACCGGTGCTGCAACTGTGACTGATACAAACAAAGATGTCATTATTACATCAGTAGTGCAACCCATAACAATTGAAGCCGGAGCAGTGGCTGATGCTACGCTTAATCTTGGCTCGCTTATTACCTCGGGTTCAGGAAATATTCCTCAGACAACCATAAACTCAGATACTGCTAAGGTAGAAATTCCCGCTACAACCATTACTAGCGATGATACGACTTGGGACGGAACAATCAATCTTCCAAAAATTACTACAACAACAGTTCAGCCAGTAGCTGATTCAGGTAATACAGCTACTGTTGTTAACTCTATAGAAGTTGGTTTTGGAGAGACCCACCTCACATTCAATGATCCTGTAAAACTTACATTCCCAAATCAGGCAGGTAGTTTAATTGGATGGTCGCAGGATGGTGTATTCCACACTATAACTGCTACTTGTGATTCAGCTACAGCACCTACATTGGCTGCTGACTCTGAGTGTAAAATTGATGTAGCCCCAGACTTAGTTGTTTGGACTAAACACTTCACAACATTCACAACTTACACTCAAGCTGCGATACCTGTTTCTGCACCAGTAGCGGTGTCGGGTGGTGGTGGTAGATTTATGCCTGTTTATACAGGAACGAATACTACTGTTACTCCAAATCAGGCATCTGTAGGACAAGTCCTTGGCGCTGAAGTATTCAATTTCACAAGCGCAATGGCACTTGGCTCAACTGGCAACGAAGTTAAGGAATTGCAAAATCGCTTAACCTCAGAGGGAGTATATAGCGGGCCAATTACCGGATACTTCGGTCAATTAACAACACAAGCCGTCAAGAAATATCAGCAAAACAATGGTATTAGCGCGTTGGGTAAAGTTGGTCCAGCAACACTTGCAAAATTAAACTCATCGCAAGGTGTTGTACTTGGTGCTTCAACTGACGCACAAACAGAAGCAAAAATTGCATTTCTAAAAACTCAAATACAAACATTGATTACACAACTTATAGAAGAATTGCAAGCCCAAATGAAAACTCAGGGTACTAATTAATTACTCAAGAAAATAAATAGTGCACAAAAATAGGTCCTTGCGGGACCTATTTTTGTGCGTATAATAATGATGTATGTCAAGTATTATAAAAAAGATAAGAAACTACTTTTTACCTCACCCAGAAAATAATCATCTGCCCCATTTTTTTAGCACTAAATCAGTGGCTACAATTCTCACAATTTTAATTGTGATTGAGTTTGCATTCCTTGCTCAGATTTTCATTGTGTTCAAGAAAACTGGTTTTTTAGCAGCTGTTTTACCGGGAGTTTTAATTTCTCTCACCAATGAAGTACGTGCGCAAAATAATGACTCATCGTTGCAAACGAACACACTACTCACAGAAGCTGCTAATAGAAAAGCACAAGACATGGCGACTAAAGAATATTTCTCGCATGTAACACCAGACGGTAAAACCCCTTGGTATTGGCTTGATTTAGTTGGATACAAATATAGTTATGCGGGTGAAAACCTAGCCGTAAATTTTACAGATTCTCAAGAAACTATGAATGCTTGGATGCAGTCGCCTACACATAGGGAAAACATAATTAAAAAAGAATACACCCAAACTGGAATTGGTATCGCACAAGGAAAATATGAAGGAAAAGATGCAACTTTCGTGGTTCAGTTTTTTGCGACCCTGCCTGAAAAGATACCCACAATAATACAACAAAACCAAACAGAACAAACCATAGTTCAGGATAATGTGCCGGCACCAACCGTAGATGCAAGAGTTCTTGGCAGTGAGATAGAGATTTCAACAGCCGTTGAAAATACAAATAAAATAGCTTATGTAGCTACCATTCCGAAATTAATAGAGAATCATATAACTACCAATGCGCTGATATTGATATTCTTGGTAATCTTTATTGCCATACTTGTAAAAATTAGGGTGCAACACCCCCATATCTTTTCAAGAGGCTTGATATTAATAGTTGCTGTATTAATTCTTATAATTTTCAATAATGGGATTATTCCGTCAGTAAAAATCTCAAATGATAGCCAATCGGCCAGCGTCATAAATGTGATTCCTTAAAAAGAAATACGTAAAATATATCCAATTATAATTAATTGCGCATATCAAAAATAACTTCTTAATACTGATACAATATTTGTATGAATTATATAAATATTTTGTATGTGTTTGGTTTTATTGGAGTAATTGATACCCTGTACCTTATTTATCACAAAGTGCGTGGTACAAATGTCGCATGTCCGTTTTTTCCAGCAGAATGGTGTTATAAAGTTCAACATAGCCCCCAAAGCAAAACATTTGGAATTCCAAATTCACTAGCTGGTTTTGTTATGTATGTGCTTATTTTGGTTCTTACCTACTTATATGCTGCGGGTTCAATAGCGTTTTGGCCTATACAGGCAATTGTAGCTTTTGGTTTCTTGTTTTCTATGTACTTCACTTATGTACAAGCTTTTGTGCTCAGAGCGTTTTGCACTTGGTGTGTAGTGTCCACAATCAACTTCATAGTTATGGCAATAATAGTGTTTCTATTGAATTAAAGGTTTTTTACCCACTATCCTCTAAAAATTTGTTTGATATTTTGCCTAAGGAGCCAAATATTGCTTTTTCTGCTATCTTGTAATTAGGATGGCCTTTAGCAGATAATCAAATAAAAAATATATGGGAATGCCAAAAAATTTATTTCTTGTAAGACATGGTCAATCTGAGGGAAATCTTGTAAGAAAACAATTTGAAAATACACAAAACGAATCCTTCTTTTCAGATGAATTTTTGGGTCTTCACGAATCTCAATATCAATTAACCCCCCTTGGAGTTGAGCAAGCAGAAAAAGCGGGGAAGTGGTTGTTAGAAAATAATCTTACCGTTTTCGATAGAATGCTTGTCTCAAATAATGTAAGAGCAATGCAAACAGCAGCTCACTTAAATTTACCAAATGCAAATTGGATGATTGATTTTAATCTTCGGGAAAGGGACGGAGGTTTGTTTAACGTGCTCACACCATCTCAGAAAGACAAGAACTACTCTGATCAACAAAAATTTTATAACACCCAACCATTTTTATTTCGCCCACCCCAGGGAGAGAGTGTTGCTGATGTTTGCCAAAGAATTAAAGTAGTTTTAGATACATTAGCTAGAGAGTGTGATGGTAAAAATGTGATTATTGTTTGTCATGGCCATGTAATGAGAGCGTTTAGAATTATTCTGGAAAAAATGTCTCTGCAAAAAACTAATAAGTTTTTATTAGCACAAGAAGAATGGGCACAAGTTCCTAATTGTTCAATAATTCATTACACAAGGGAAATTCCTGAAGGCACGAAAGGAGAACTCTCTAATTACTTTGATCGGGTTAGAGTAATTCGCCCAGCTGGTGGTGGAACCACAGAAGATAGTTTTTCAAACATAGAAAGAAAAAAATATTCAAATGAAGATTTACTTTCTGAAGCAAAAAGCAATAGAAATCCAAATTAAATGCTTATTCATGTAAAAGTTAATACGGGAGCAAAAAAAGAGCTGTTTGAGGAGCTTTCTGATACCCGCTTTGAAGCGAGTGTAAGAGAAAAGCCTGAAAGAAATGAAGCTAATGCTCGGGTTTTAGAGCTTGTAGCGAGGAGGTTTGGAGTTTCAAGTGGGTCTATAAAAATAATCACAGGCCACCACTCCCCATCAAAGATTTTGGAGGTTAAAGATAAAATGTTAAAATAATAGGTATGAGATATTCACTTTATTTTAAGGGTTTGGAAAAATCAGAAGCAGTTGAAAATTATTTAGATAAAAGATTAAAAGCGCTTAAGAAACTTATAAAAGATAATTCAGTACTAGCCACAGTAGAACTTTCAAAAACCACTGAACACCATAAACAGGGAGACATATTTAGAGCAGAAATAAGCTTTATTTTTTCAGGAAAAGATTTTTATGTATCCACCGAAAGAGAAGACCTTTATGTTGCAATAGATGAGATGCGAGATGAAATTATTCGTGAAGTTACAAAAATAAAAGGTAAAACAGAAACTATTTTCAGAAGGGGAGCTAGAAATTTAAAAAACATAATAAAAGGTCTAGATCCTAGGGGTCTTAAAAATTTTCGTCCTTGGCGCAAGAGTTAATTTCCCAACCTAAAGTGAGCCCAATCCATTTCTTTTTTACCTTCTGGAATAACCCTGTCTAAAATTAATTCACCATTTTCTATGTGAGCGGTTTTTATTTTGATTCGTAATTTTCCTTTTTTGGTATCGTAAAAAAAATATGCTGTTGGCCATTCTTCAAAAGCTCTAATTTTTTTTAAATTATTTTCTGCATTATCTGTGAGGTGAATTAAACCATCATCTTTAGTAATTTTTTTAGTAAAAGTTGCTCCTGAGTGTTCTTGTTCTCTCAATTCAAGTTTTCCTTCAATATAGTCATTTAAAATTTCACCTAATAATTTTCCACCTTCTGAACCTAAAATAATTTCGGCTTTTTTATATTGCGGGGGTTTTTCTCCAAGTTCAATATTTTTTTGAGCAATAATTGGCCCATGGTCCATCTCTTTATCTAGTTTAATAATAGTTACGCCAGCTGGTTCCCCGTAGAGTATTGTAGATTCAATGGGAGATGGGCCACGCAATTTTGGCAAAAGAGACGGATGTACATTTAAAATTCCTTTAGAAAATATATTCAAAATTGATTCAGGAATTATTTTTCCGTAAGAAGCAACGACAGCAAGCTGTAAGCTGTAAGCTGTAAGCTGTGAGAGAAAATTATCATCAAGTTTTTTAGGTTGAAGAACAGGAATATTTCTTTCTTGTGCCCAAAGTTTTGAGGGTGGGGGAGTTAGCTTTAAACCACGGCCTTTTTCCTTATCTTCACTACAGACAATTAGCTTGGGCAGAAAACCCTGCTTTTCTAATTCTTCTAGAACAGGAATTGCGATTGAATCACTTCCAAAAAAAACAAAGTTAACCCCCACACCAGTCAAAGCGGGGTGTGATTTATCCTTTCTGACTTTTAAATATTCCATAAATTATTTTTCTTTATTGTAGATTCTACCCAACAACACTTTGGTTGGTGTGGGGGTTAATTTTTTGCATTTCTTTTCAATTCTTCACGAACTCCTGCAGTTTCGGGCATAAACTCATGAACATCTTTAGCCTTGTCTATAAAAAGTACACCCTCTAAGTGATCAACCTCATGTTGAAATATTTGTGCCAAAAGCCCCGAAGCACCCCTACGCACTTTCTTTCCTTTTTCATCGTATGCCTCAATTTCTACTTTTGCAGAACGCTTCACTTTTCCATACAGCCACCTCACAGAAAGACAGCCTTCTTCCATTGAATTTTTTTCACGAGAAGCACGAAGGATTTTTGGGTTTATAAAAACTTCGTCTGGGTTCTTTGTTTTTTTGAGATGTTCTATATTTTCTACACCAGCAATGATGTCTTTAACTTTTCCTGAAATAGCAATAATCCTTAAGGATTCTCCAATTTGGGGTGCAGCAATTGCCACCCCGTCGTCTTGAGTGGACAGCGCTTTTTTCATATCGGAAATAATTTTTTTAATTTTTTTACTCCCAATATCCTTTAACAGCACCTCTTTTGCCCTCATTCTTAGGACTTTTTGCTCTTTTTCTTGGTAGATTTTTACCATTGACTACATACTAGCAAATTGATTATAAAAGTGCGTCTGGGTCTACAAAAACGCTAAATTGTGGCGGTAAAGATAAAAGTTTTTTTATAAGACCAGTTTCTGGCCACTCTATTTCATTTTCCATTTTCGGTTCTATTTTTATTAATGCGTGATATTTGATTAATCTCGCTCCTCCGCGTACTTTTATAATTTGTGCTCCTTCACCAAACAACTCTTTAATTAATTCGGAATCTTTTTCTGCTCTTGTAGGGGTTTCTTCCCAAACAATTTTTATAAATAATGAAAACGGAGGAAATGCAAATTTTTTTCTCTCATTTAACTCTCTTTCAAAAAAGTTTAATAAGTTTCCATCTCTAGCACATTCAAATATGGTATTTTCTGGATTTCTTGTTTGAAATAAAACTCTTTCTTTGCCCAATGATTTTATGTAGCTTAAAAGAGACATCATTTTTTCATTAATTCTAAAATCTGGAACACCAAGAATTGAGTCGGCTGAAACCACAGCAGATATTTCTACCGGTTTTCGCAAAAAGCGCAGTGCCATTTCTGTGCCTAAAAGTACGCTTGATTTTGTGTCTAAAAATTCCTCCACTATTTTTTGTGCTTTGAGGGGAGTGGAAGCGGTTTCTTTGTCTAGTCTAAAAACTTTTATCTTGGGGGAAATTTTTTTTACTTCTTTTTCTACCTGTTCAGTTCCAATGCCAAGGGTTATAAGGCGCCAACCGCCACAGTGTGAGCATTGGTCTTTTGCTTTTATTTTTTCTCCACACTTATGACAAAGAAAATATGGACCTTTGTTTCCCACTTTGGTTTCTTCTAAGTTTCCATAAAGCACAAGGGGTGCATCACAAGTGGGGCAAGTGACAAGAGTCTCGCAGTCTGCGCATACGGTGATAGGAGAAAGGCCTCTCCGTGCAGTAAAAAGAAATACCTTTTTGCCCGTGTCAGGCAATTCTTGGATTATTTGTTCAAGTTCTGGAGATAAAATTTTAAATGGTTCCGATGATTCTTCTTTTGTCATAGAAATGATTGAACATTCACCTTCAGATATTTCTCTCATTTTTAAATGTCCCCATTCATGA
>CAYNNE010000010.1:0-228 GCA_964398725.1 uncultured Candidatus Saccharibacteria bacterium | reverse complement strand
AGCAATATTCTTGTGCAATATTCGTGCGCTAAGATTTTTGCAAAAATTCTCCAGTCTATGTTTGGGCGAGATAGGGTTCTAAAGCTTCGTGAGCTTTCTCTGTCCACCGCTAATATTTCTGTATCATTTCTTATAAGACTTAAAAATGGGGGAGTGGAGATTGTGAGAATAGGATGACTTTCATCGTCAACTATTTTTAGAATTTTATTTAACTCTTTTTTATTTTTT
>CAYNNE010000009.1:985-20160 GCA_964398725.1 uncultured Candidatus Saccharibacteria bacterium | reverse complement strand
CAAGCCTTCGATCAAGATAAAAACAACGAGGGCATTTGATGAAGTCATCTATCTTTCCTCGGCTCAATCGAAATAGCTCTGTGGAGCTTGGATCATAGATATTCCTTTTGCGATTTTAATCACCCTTAAAAAGTTCTCTTGTGTTGAAACCCTCTCGCCTATTGGCTCCCCCTCTACGGCATTCCTATATTCAACATATACGGGCGAAGAGAACACTGGAGAACGGCCATATATAAAGCCTTTATCATCAAAGAAAAAACACTCTTTCTTTAAAGCATCGGAATCTGCAATTTCCTCATCCCTGCACCACAAAGCAAATGGCTCTCGTTCTGAAACAGAAATTTCTATTATGTTTGGAACGTGAAGAGAAATTTTTAAATCACTTAGTGGAGGAAATTCATGAAGAATCTGTTTTTTTAAACCTTTTTTATTCACCGTTAAAAATGTAGCTCTTGGCAAAACTTTTAGATAACTTTCAGAAATAGTAGTCCGTATAAATTCTTCAACTTTAACTGCGTCAACAGTTTTTGTTCCAATGATATTTATAGTTTTAATTGAAAGAAAAGGTATGCGCACAACTAAAATTGGCACTAAAACCAAAATTAAAACTGCGCCAAAAGAAATTAAGGCTATGCGTAAAAGTTTTTTTCTTTTACGTTCAATAATCTTCTGGGATTTTAAAATTGAGCCCTTATCATTCATGTTTTAAAATGAACTAATTAGCTTCTATAACACTTCGACCGCCCATGTAGGGCTGTAGAACTTCTGGAATTTTCACCGAACCATCAGCTTGTTGAAAATTCTCTACTAAAGAAACCAAAATACGAGGAGAGGCCGTGGCGGTGTTGTTTAGTGAGTGAACATACTTTGTTTTTCCATCCCTATCTTTATAGCGAATATTTAGGCGACGAGTTTGAAAATCATGAAAATAAGAAGCCGAATGAGTTTCTCTATATTTGCTTTCTAGTGGAACCCAAGCTTCTATATCGTATTTTTTTACTTGACCAAGACCAAGGTCCGCCCCGCAATTTACTACGGTGCGATATGGAATACCCAAAGACTCCATAAACTCTTCACTATTTCTGGTTATCTCTTCGTGAAAACGAACCGATTCTTCGTGGCTAGCTTCACAAAGCACAACCTGCTCCACTTTAAAAAATTCATGAACGCGAATGAGTCCCTTCACGTCTTTTGAATAACTCCCCGCCTCCCTTCTAAAACATGGGGAGAATGAAAGAAACTTTTTTGGCAATTCCCCCTTAGGAAGTATTTCGTCCATGTAGTAGCCCATAGTTGCCACTTCGGCGGTGCCCGCAAGATAATCTCCGTCTTGAGTTTTATACAAATCCTCTTCGCTTTGTGGAAGCATTCCCGTGCCTATTAAAGATTCTTTTTTAACTAACGAGGGCGCAATCATTGGGGTCAAACCGCGCTTCCCAAAAAAATCCATTGCATGGTTCCAAATTGCAAAAGAAAGTAGGGCGCCATCTCCTTTAAGAAAATACCCTCTAAACCCAGAAACCTTTGTTCCTCTTTCCAAATCAAGCATTTCTAATTTCTCCATAATCTCAATGTGAGACTTTGGTTCAAAATCAAACTTGGGTAATTCTCCCCATTTTTTTACTTCTTTATTATCTTCATCTGAATCTCCTTCTGGTACAGAAATATCTGGCACATTTGGCACTTGGAGCATTAAAATCTGCCAGTCTTTCAAAATTGTTTTTAACTTTTCTTCATCTGAATGAAGTTTTTCTTTTAGTTCACGCATTTCTGCGAGAAGAGTTTCCTTTTCTTCTTTTGATACTTTAACAATTTGTTCACTTACTTCATTTTGACGGGCGCGCATATTGTCGGTTGATTCCTGAAGAGCGCGACGCTCGTCATCTAATTTTAAAAGTTGGGACACATCAATATTGATATGCTTTTTCTTAGCACCCGCCTCTACAACTTCTTTATTCTCTCTTATAAAACGTATATCTAGCATAGTAATTAGTTTACCCCCACACTAAACAAGTAGCAATTCAATAAACTATATTGAATTTACAATTCGCCCACAAAACCTTAAGTTTTCGATAATTTTTATTCCCGAGACTCCTTGTTTAGTGTGGGGGTTTAGCATGGTAAAATTATTGTTAAATGTCTTACGAAATTCATGATTTGCCCCATGAAGATTGGCCTCCTCTTTTAAAGCAAATTCCTGATCCCCCAACGGCGCTCCGCTTTGCCGGAGCTATGGCCCCAGATGAAAATAAGTTGTTGGCCATAGTCGGCTCTCGAGAAATGACGCCTTACGGAAAAGAAGCTATAGAAACAATAATGAATTGGTTAAAGGGGGCACCAGTCACAATTATCTCTGGACTTGCTCTTGGTGTTGATGGGACTGCGCACAGATCTGCTTTAAGAAATGGGCTGCATACTATTGCGGTCCCCGGTTCTGGGCTTTCTAAGCGGGTTATGTACCCCTCCAATAATGCGGGGTTAGCAGAAGAAATAGTTGAAGCTGGAGGTGGATTGCTTTCAGAATTTGATGACAATTTTCGGGCCACACCCTTTAGCTTCCCACAAAGAAACAGGATTATGGCAGGAATGTCTGATGCGACTCTTATAATAGAGGCTAAAGATAAATCAGGAAGTTTAATAACGGCACGCCTAGCACTTGAATACAATAGAGATGTTGGAATTGTCCCCGGGAGTATTTTTTCTCAGCAGTCGCAAGGTGTTAATAAATTATTGAGAGACGGAGCTCATGCAATTATTGAGAAGCAAGACATCTTTGAGTTATTGAAATTAAAGATTGATACAGTTGAAAGCAGTTCCACACAAGGAACCCTTTTTGAGAAACTATCTTCCGAAGAAAAAGAGATTATTGATTTGCTTCAGAGTGGGGCAAAAGATGTTGATTCAATAATTACTCAATCTTCTCTTTCGCCATCAGTTGTTCTTTCTATTGTTTCTTCTCTTTCTTTAAAGGGTTTAATACGCGAAGAATTGGGAGAAATTTCTTTAAACTCTTAACATAAAGTTTGCAAATAAAAATAATGTGTAGTACTAATGTCTCTTGACCTGTCCCGTTAGAAATTTCAATTAACTACAAAAATAGAGATAAACTAAGTAAAGGGACACAAGGCCAAACAATAAATGAAAAAGATATTAATTAAAAATTTTCTACTGGGATGACTACGCTTGTAATAGTTGAGTCGCCCTCAAAAGCGAAAACAATAGAAAAATATTTGGGTAAGGATTTTCGTGTTGTTGCCTCAGTCGGCCATGTACGCGATCTTCCAAAGTCAAACAAAAAAGCCATAGATATAGAGGGTGGCTTTATTCCGCATTACGAAATTTCTAAAGGTAAGGAGCATGTGATAGACGATATTAAAAAGAAAGCCAAAACGGCTAGCGAAGTTTTACTTGCAACCGACCCCGACCGTGAAGGTGAAGCTATTGCTTGGCATATCGCCGAAGTGACAAAACTTAAAAACCCAAAAAGAATTGTCTTTCATGAAATCACAAAAGAAGCTGTTGAAGAGGCCATAAAACATCCTCGCGAAATTGACGAGAAATTAAAAACTGCCCAAGAAGCAAGAAGGGTTTTAGATCGTCTTGTGGGTTATGACTTATCGGGACTCATCTGGAAAAAAGTACGTTATGGTCTTTCTGCTGGTCGCGTGCAATCTCCTGCTCTCAGAATACTTGCAGAGCGTGAAAGAGAAATAGAAAAATTTATTTCTCATCCGTTTTTTATAATTCACGGCATTTTTGAGAATAAGAAAAATGAAAAAATTGAATGCCTAAGTTCAATTGATATTCTTGATGAATTCGAGGCAAAAAGAATTGTTGAGGAAGGAAATAAGGCAAATTGGCAAGTTGCATCAGTAGAAGAAACAAAAGTAATGCGCACTCCCCGCGCCCCCTTTACCACATCCACCCTTCAACAAACGGCCTCCACACGACTAGGTTTTTCTCCTTCCAACACTATGCGTATTGCACAAAAACTTTATGAAAAAGGTCTTATTTCTTACATGCGTACAGACTCCACAAATTTAAGTAGTCAAGCGCTGGGAATGATTGCTGGCGCAGTGGAAAAAGAATTTGGAAAAGAATTACACCAATTTCGTACATTCAAAACAAAATCAAAAAATGCTCAAGAGGCGCATGAAGCCATCAGGCCAACCGATTTTAAAAAGAAATCTGCAGGTATAAATGAAGATGAGAAAAAATTATACAAATTGATTTGGGCTCGAACCGTCGCGTCACAAATGAAAGATGCTGAAACAATGAGAACAACAATTATTGTTGAGGCCAAAGGATTACCTGAATTAAAGGCTGTTGGTACTAGAGTTATAAAAGACGGCTGGCTAATGGCTGACCCAAATGCAAAAGGCGAAGATGTTGTACTTCCTAAAGTTTCAGAAAAAGAGGCCCTTAAAACAATTTCTATAGAATCAGAGAGAAAAGAAACTACACCTCCACCAAGATATTCCGAAGCGGGCCTCGTTAAAGAGCTTGAAAAAAGAGGCATCGGCAGGCCTTCTACTTATGCATCCATAATAAAAACCCTTTTGGATAGAGAATATGTAACAAAAGAGGCTCGTTCACTAAAACCAACAGACACAGGAATGGTTGTTTCTACATTTTTGGAAGACAACTTTGCAAACTACATTTCAGACACCTTTACGGCAGAAATGGAAAATGAGCTAGATGAAATTGCGGAAGGAAAACGCGAATATAAAAAAACCATGGTGGATTTTTATACGCCATTTATTAAGGAGGTGCAGGAAAAATCTACAACAGCAAAAATTACAACTCTCGGCGATGCTGACGCTAAACTTTTGTGCCCTAAATGTGGCTCCACTATGATTATTAAACTTTCAAGAGCAGGCAGATTTATTTCTTGCTCACGATTTCCAGATTGTAATGGCGCATTAACAATAGACGGAAAAGAGATTCCTAAAGATAAGGCTATTGGACTTGATACAGAAACTGGATTAGAGATTTTTGTAAAAACTGGAAGATTCGGACCTTATGTTCAAGTGGGCGAAGACACAAAAACCTCCGGTTCGGCTAAAACTCAGACAAAAAAACCAAAAAGGGCGTCAATTCCAAAAGGAAAAGAACCTACCGAAGTTTCTCTGGAGGAAGCGCTCAAATATCTTTCTTTGCCAAGGGTATTAGGAATACACCCAGACACAAAAAACCCTATTCTCGCCAATGTTGGGCGTTTCGGGCCATATGTAATGCACGATGGAGACTTCAGATCTCTTAAAACAGACAGCCCATATGAAATCACTTTGGATAGAGCTCTGGAAATTTTGAAAGAGCCAAAAAAGATTGGGAGAGGCCGATTTGCAAAAAAGAAAAAGAGCGTTTAAGGTATGGCAAGAACAAAAAGGAGCTAGTCATGGCGCCAAAAAGCAGAATCGTTAAGTTGCAAGAAGAGGCAGCTTCACTCCGTCGTCTAATCGATACAGCAGAGGCCAATCGTCACCATGATCTTGCCCATGAGTACCGTAGAGAGCTTTATAACGTAAACGAGCTCATCAGAGAAGCAACACAGGAAAAGACCCGGGTATAAACCGGGTCTTTGGTTTTTATATATTTGCTAATACACACTAGGAATATTAGAGTTAAACCATGAGCACAGAAGGAGTAAACATTTTAATTCAGGATAAAGACCAAAAAGGGAGCGACCTAATAAAAAAAGCTTATGAATTTGCTGAGGAAAAACACAAAGGCCAAAAAAGATTTTCTGGCGAACCATATTTTAATCACCTTTTTGAAACTGCAAAAATACTTTCAGAAATTAATTCTTCGGCAGAAACAATCGCTGCAGGACTTTTACACGACACCATTGAAGATGTGGGTGTTACTAAAGAAGATTTAGAAAAAGAATTTGGAAAAGAAATAGCTTTTATTGTTGAGGGAGTTACAAAACTTGGAAAATTAAGATACCGCGGAGCAGACAGGCACAATGAATCTTTAAGAAAGTTTTTTGTGGCAATGTCTCAAGACATTCGCGTGCTTATGGTGAAGCTCGCAGACAGACTGCACAACATGCGCACCCTTTTTCATGTTTCAGAAGAAAAACAATTAAGAATCGCTAGAGAAACCCTAGAAATATATGCACCCATAGCATATCGCTTGGGAATTAGAAAAATTAATCGCGAATTAGAAGATTTGGCATTTCCTTATGTTTACCCTGAAGAATACAAAAAAACTATTGAATACGTGAAAGAAAAACTTGGTAAAAGCGAGCATGATAATTTAGAGAATTTTTTAAATTCTATTAAAAAAGCCTTAGCAAAAAATGAAATAAAGTTTGAAAAGACAGAATACCGTATCAAAGGCCTATATTCTTTATATAAAAAATTGGCAAAGAAGAATGGGGGTGAGGTTTATGACCTAGCTGCAATAAGAATAATTGTGCCAACAATAGAAGATTGCTACAGAACGCTTGGAGTTGTTCATTCTTTATGGAAACCACTTCCCGGTTCAATTGATGATTATATTTCTCATCCAAAACCAAATGGATATCAAAGCTTACAAACAACAGTTTTTACCGGTTCTGGTTTTTTGGCAGAAATTCAAATAAGAACTAGCGAGATGCACAAAGAGGCTGAATTCGGAATCGCTTCTCACCTTTCTTATAAAGAAACTGGGGGCAAAGGAAAAAGCAAAGGATTTTTGTGGCTCTCCAGTTTGCTTCCCAAGGCGGGCAGACACACTAATCTATCAAACGATATCCCCAATTGGATAAAAGAATTGGCCACATATCACGACAACAATGAAGGTTCTGCTGATATTCATGAGGATATAAAGGGGGATTTTTTTAGCCACAGAATATTTGTTTTTACACCGAAAGGAGATGTGGTTGATTTGCCTTCCAACTCCACACCCATAGATTTTGCATACTCAATACACTCTGATGTTGGCAACTCATGCGTGGGAGCAAAAATAAATGGAAAAATGGTTTCTCTAGATTCCACATTATCAAACGGAGATATTGTTGATATTTTGACAAAGAAAAAATCTACCCCAAACACTAAATGGCTTGAGTTTGTAAAAACTACAGCTGCCAAAAAACATATCAGAGTTAAAACAAAAACTAAAAGAGTTAAACAACAAAATTCTTAACAGAATAAAGATCGTCTTCTTCGCTCTTTATTTCCTCTGGAGACCTATCATCAACTGGTCCATTGCTTAGCGCATCTACCTCTCCCGATAAATCGGTTTTTTCTTCTGAATCTATTTCCGATTTTTTTTCTGCCTTATTAAGCATGGCATTTTTACCGGCTTCACCTTTTTCTAATAAATGCACAATATCTGCCAAGTCATCAAAATCAAAAAAATCAATAAGAATTTTACCGCCCTTCTCTCTTCTTTCAATGTAAACACGTGTCCCTAAAGATTCTTGAAGTTTGCTCTCCATATCAACTAATGCGGGGTCTTTCATTAAATCTTTCTTTCGTGCTCTTTCAAAAGCAATTGAGCGAGCAATTCTTTCTGCTTCACGAACAGACATTTTCTTTAACATTATTTCTCTAAATAAAGTTATCTGTTCTTCTGGCCTATCAATAAGCATCATTAGGGGCCTTGTGTGTCCTTCAGAAATTTTTCCTTCAGAAAGAGCCTGCACAATATCTGCAGGAAGCGTGAGTATGCGCAAAGTGTTTGTAACATACTCTCGGCTCTTGCCAACTTTTTTAGCAATTTCATTGTGTTTAAAACCAAACTCTCGTGCGAGCCGGTCGAAAGCCCGAGCCCTATCAACAGCGTTCAAATCTTCGCGCTGAATGTTTTCAATAATTGCTAGCTCTAATTTCATCAAATCAGAGTCATCACCTGTTTTAATTAAGACAGGAACTTGTGAAAGGCCGGCTAATTTGGCTGCACGCAATCTTCGCTCGCCGGCAATGAGTTCGTATTCTACTCCGAGCCCTCCGTCTTCTTTTTCAATTTCTTTTCTGGTTACAACTAGTGCTTGCAAAACTCCATATTGGCGAATGGATTCGGAGAGCGCACGAAGTTCATCTTCGGAAAATTCTCTCCTCGGTTGAAAGGGGTTTGGTTTTATTTTATCTACCTCAATCCAAAAAATAGAATCGTTATAAAAAGGCATTTGGTAATTTTAGCATGCGAGATTAAAACTTGAGTTATATAAAGTGTTGAGAAATTGTGTAAATGAATGTATTCTTTTCTTGCTTGCCGGAGTGACGGAATTGGTATACGTACACGACTCAAAATCGTGCGTCGAAAGGCATGAGGGTTCGAGTCCCTCCTCCGGCACAAAGTTATTTTTAAATAGGCGTAGGGGTCAAGTGGTTAAGCCGTTTTTAAGCAAAACGACTTAACCACTTGACTTTTGGTATGGAAGGTGGTACTATATATAGGTATGCAAAACACACTTGAATTTAGAGGTAAAGATAGTACTCCGGCATGGCACGTTGGTGCACAGGCCTTTTTGGCGCTTTTAATAGTGCTTTTAGTCCCCCTTACCCTAAATATTAAAGGGGTCATAACCTCTCTTATGTCTCAACCAAAATTAGCTGTTGCTCCCAAAGTTGAGAAAAAGATTCCTGCAAAAAACACAACCCTTACAAGATTTTTAGGTGCTGCACTATTTGGTGTGGGAGAAGAAGGAATTATTGTTAATCCAGAAACTGGAGTAGAGACAATTGTTCTTCCCTATGGAGGAGAGTCAGAAGCGGGTGGAGTTTTGGAAGGTTCAGGAAATGTGGATATAGACAGGTGGGCCGGCGCTCCCCCAGCATCTGATGGTTCTATTCCTGAAATTAGAAAGCCTACAAAATTAAGAAATGTTGGTGGAGATATCTTAGTTGGAGATTTAAATGGCGGCGGTAACGCTGGTGCAGGTGGAAACATTTCTGCTGGCGGAACAATCTCTGCTGGAGGAAGTATATAAGAATCGTTCGGGAATTTGTTTTAAATGCGAGCGACAAAAGGTCACCAATGCATTTAAAACAAACACCCTCACTCTAAGTATTAAAACAAACAAAAGGCTCGCATCAGGCGAGTTTTTTGTTATAACAGGTAAATGCAAAAAATTCCTGTCATAGCAATAGTGGGACCTACGGCAATTGGTAAAAGCAATTTTGCCGTTTCTGTTGCCAAAAAAATTGGTGGGGAGATAATTTCTGCCGACTCAAGACAGGTTTATAAGGGTATGGATATTGGCACTGGGAAGATTACTAAAAAAGAAATGCGGGGTGTTCCCCACTATATGTTGGACATTGCTAACCCCAAAAGAAGAATAAATGTCGCAGACTTTACAAAACTTGCTCATAAAATAATTTTAAATATTCACGACCGCGGAAAAGTACCGATTGTTTGTGGTGGCACAGGGTTTTATGTGCAGGAATTATTGTTCCCCTCCAATTTGCCAGAGGTTCCTGCCAATAAGAAACTTCGCGCTAAACTTTCAAAGCTAAGTGCAGAAAAACTCTTTTCAATGCTTAAGAAAAAAGATTTGAGACGCGCAAAAGAAATTGACCCAAAAAATAAAGTGCGCCTTATTAGGGCTTTGGAGATTATTGGGGTGCTTGGAAAAGTGCCTAAAAGAAAATCAGTATCGTCGCCTTATGATGTTTTAATTATTGAGCTTGATGCACCTATTGATTTTATTAAAAAGAAAATACACCTACGCCTACAAAAAAGAATTAAGTTGGGGCTTATTAACGAAGGGAGGAAATTATTAAAGACTGGTTTAACTCATAAAGAAATGGAATCTTTTGGACTTGAATATAAGTGGCTCTCATTACTTTTACAAAATAAAATTACTAAAAAAGAATTTGAAACAGGTCTTGAAAATGAAATTATTCAATATGCACGCAGGCAAAAAACTTGGTTTAAAAAATACTAATTCTTGACAAAGAGGAAATTAGTTGCAATATAAACAATAGAACTTTAATCGGAGAGTACATGACCGCTCTAGTGGCTTTTTTCAGGAGGACTTGCCGTCTCAGTTTCGCTCACAGTAACGGCATATCTCCTGCTTGGCTTGAGTCTGAAGGATGCCCTTATTGTTTCCGCCGTATTGGTGTTACTCTTCGCAATCGCAGTGACACTTGGCGTTGCGCTGTTTTATGCAATGCAACGCTTTGAGAAGCAAGGGCCGAAGAAGACAGCTCCCTAGGGCAAAAAGCCCCGCGCGTACGCGCGGGGCTTCTGTTATAATCATTTTTATTAGGGCGATTAGTTAAGTGGCATAACTGCGGCCTCCAAATCCGCTGTCCGAGGTTCGATTCCTCGATCGCCCGCAAAATACAAAAGTCTCAGATTTGTTCTGAGACTTTTGTATTTATAGGGGGCGATAGCAAGCAAACTGCTTTGCTTGCGTCGAGGAATCGAAAAGGTTCTCCTATATTTTCGAGAAGCTTTGCTTTGAGAAAATTGGAAACCTGTACTGCTCCTGTAAGGAGAGATTCCATGGGACTACACAAAATAATTAAATAAAAAAAGGAGCCACAGTCCTCGCCTGTGGCTCCTAGGGGTGTCGGGCAATAGCCCGACCAAAAAACTGTTTGCTTGGGCATGGACACTGCGAGGAACAGGCCCATTACTACCACAGCCGTAACGAAACCCCCAAGAGTCGCATCACGGACTGAACCCCAGCATAACAAAAAGTTGCCCAGAAGGGCAACTTTTTTTATTTCTTTGACTCTTTGAAAGTTACTCGCTTTCTGAGCTTTTTGGAGTATTTTTTTAGCTCAATTTTGCGCTCTACTTTGCGCTTATTTTTACGAGTGTAATACACCTCGCCGGTTTCTTTATTTCTTAGCATTATTAACTGGTCTTGAGACATAGGCAACTACTTTAACACGGCATTATAATTTATCAACTAGTGTATTCTCTTTCTAACTTATCTATAAAAACCTCTATGGAATCCTCTCCTCCAAAATCTTCATATAAAATCTCATCGCTTGAAAACTGCCCCCTGCTATCAATGGTGTGATAAGGGGCATATCTTGTAAATTTATTTATTCTTTGTCTCCAATTTGCTATTTTTTCAGTAAACATAGCTATCTGTTCTGTTGGATTTTCCATGGTGTACCAATATTACATAATTTGCTAAAGTATTGGTATGCGCCGGTGGTAGAGTGGTCAATTACAACAGACTGTAAATCTGTCGCCTTCGGGCTACGAAGGTTCGAATCCTTCCCGGCGCACCCAATTTAAAAGCACCCCTTGTGGGTGTTTTTAAATTGGGAGCACTGGATTCGAAAGACGGAGCGCGACGGCGCGAGTCGGGGTCGCGCAAATTTTCAGCAGAAAATTATGCGTGACCGAATCCTTCTTGGTCATCAATACTATTTATTAGCTGTTTCCCTTCTCTGTCTTGAAGTATCTGCCCAAAGTGAACCCTTTTTTCCTTTTTTAACCTCAAAGGTAAACTCCCCATTCTTTACAGAAATATCAACTTCCCCACCTTTTGATATGGCTTTTGAAAGCATCAAGGAAGCAATTGGAGTAAGTATTTTATTTTGAATTACCCTCTTCAGCGGACGGGCTCCATATTGTGGGTTATATCCTTCTTTACTTAACAACTCATAAGAAGAATTTGAAAATGAAAGAGCGATATTTCTTTCTGCCAATCTCTTTTTTACATCACTTACCTGAATATCAACTATCTTTCTTATTGCTTCAGGAGACAAAACATCAAAGAGCACTATGTCATCTAGTCTATTTAAGAACTCCGGTTTGAAAAACTCTTTCAAAGAAATCATCACTTTTTCTTTTGCGTCATCATAATTCTCAGCCTTTTCGCCAGAGGTAAATCCAATCTTTTCCATTTTATCTATGTACTGAGCCCCAATATTTGAGGTGAGAATTATTAGTGTGTTTTTGAAATTGACAGTGCGACCTTTTGCATCGGTTAAACGGCCATTATCAAAAACCTGAAGAAGTAGGTTAAACACCTCTGGATGAGCTTTTTCAATTTCATCAAAGAGAATCACGGAATATGGTCTGTGTCGCACAAGCTCTGTTAGCTGACCACCCTCTTCATAACCAATATATCCTGGGGGGGAACCAATAAGTTTTGATACAGAATGCTTTTCCATAAACTCAGACATATCAACACGGATGAGTGCCTTGTCATCATCAAACAAAAATTCAGCCAAAGCCTTCGTGAGTTCTGTTTTACCTACACCAGTTGGACCCAAGAAAATAAATGAGCCGATTGGTCTATTTGGGTCAGAAATTCCCGCGCGAGATCTTTTCACAGTATCAGAAATTTTTCTTACTGCATCAGATTGACCTATAACTCTGCTACTCAAATAATCTTCCATTCTGGATAATCTTTCAGCTTCTTTTTCAAGCATGCGAGTAACAGGAATGCCGGTCCAACGGGAAACAATGTCTGCAATATCTTCTGCAGAAATTTCCTCACGAAGCATTCTCTTGGTCCCCTGCAAGCGTTTTAATTTTTTGGACTTAGTTTCAAAATCCTTTTCAAGAAGAGGAATTTCTCCATATCTTATTTCAGCAGCACGAGCCAAATCAGCGCTCGCTTCAGCACCTTCGGCTTCTAGTCTCAATTTTTCTAAACCTTTCTTTATAGTCTTCAAATCTTCCACAGTTTGCTTTTCGCTCAACCACTTCATTTCAATTTCACGAGTTTCTTCTTTCAGCTTAGCAACTTCTTTTTCAATTTCTTTTATACGATTTTTTGTTTTAGCTTCTTTTGTGGTTGCAACTTCTTTTTTCAAAGCTTCTTTTTCTATTTCAAGACGACGAACTTTTGTATGAGTTTCCTCTAAAACAATAGGCATATTTTCAAGAGAAATTTTCATATGAGAAGCCGCTTCGTCTATAAGGTCTACCGCTTTATCTGGCAAAAATCTATCTGAAATATATCTTGAAGAAAGGTTGACCGCCGAAACTATTGCTTCATCTGTTATGCGAACCCCATGGTAAAGCTCATATTTCTCTTTTAATCCACGAAGGATTGCTATGGCGTCTTCATCTGATGGCTCATTTACATACACGGGTTGAAAACGGCGAGTGAGGGCTGGGTCCTTTTCAATGTGTTTCTGATACTCCTTTAGTGTGGTTGCGCCGATTGCGC
The DNA here is from genome assembly GCA_964398725.1 of uncultured Candidatus Saccharibacteria bacterium. Lineage (GTDB taxonomy): Bacteria > Patescibacteriota > Minisyncoccia > Phycocordibacterales > Zambryskibacteraceae > 12-FULL-44-12b. Next base: position 7,076 of record CAYNNE010000009.1, on the reverse strand, counting down.
GAAGTTCACCACGAGAAAGTGGTGGTTTTAACATATTTGAAGCGTCCATTGCACCCTCTGCAGAACCAGCGCCTACAATTGTGTGTATTTCATCAATAAACAAAATTATTTTGCCATCAGCACGCTCAATCTCTTTTAAAATATTTTTAAGGCGTTCTTCAAATTCGCCCCGGTATTTTGTGCCGGCGATTAAAAGCCCCAAATCAAGAGAAACAATATCTTTATCCTTCAAGGACTCCGGAACATTTCCTGAGACGATTCTTTGAGCCAAACCTTCCACAATTGCAGTTTTTCCAACGCCAGCCTCACCAATAAGTATTGGGTTATTTTTTGTTCTTCTAGAAAGAATCTGCACTATACGAGCAATTTCATTATCACGCCCAACTACAGGGTCAAGTTTGTTTTCTTTTGCTAATTTAGTGAGTGAGCGAGTGTACTTTAAAATTGCTTTTGGTTTTTTTGTTTCCTTACCAGCTTCCTCTTTGTTTGTTTTTAGGGCTTCAATTGATTTGAGAACTGAGGATTTATCTATTTTAAAACGCGCCAAAAGATCTCTGGCAGAACTTGGTACTTCCAAAATTGAAACTAACAAATGTTCTACAGATACGAATTCATCTCCCAAATTTTTTGCAACTTTTAATCCGCCATCCAAAACTTGTGCCAATTCTGGTGTTAAATAAATTTGATAAGAGTGAGAAAGTACAGATGAATCTGCTCCGCCATCTAGTGATTCCAAAATTGAATCACTTAAAAGAATTGTATCCATGTTGAGATGTTCCAAAAGAAGATTTACCGTTCCCTCTTCTTGAGAAACTAATGCCGCTAATAAGTGCAGTGGATTGACATGATTTTGCCCATGTCTAATAGCGAGTTCGTGAGCACCCTGAAGGGCTTCTTTTGCTTTGGTTGTGAATTGATGAAATGGTGGCATGGTTCGTATTCACCCCCACACTAAACCACTTTCATAATGAGAGCAATAAATGTGTAAAGAAAGTTTTATATGCTTTACTTCTTTATGTACTCACTAAAGTTATTTGGTTTAGTGTGGGGGTAAAATATATTGAAAACTCTACCTATAGTCAATGATCAATTTGCCTCGCCAGAAAACGGCTTAGCCGAGCCTTTATTTTGCTATGTCGGCCAATCTAGAAGCAAAAGAAAAAGTTCTCCCGTTTGGAGCATCAACAGCCCTTATGCCTAAAATATTCCCTGACAAATCTATAAGAATTGCTCCGACCGTTTCTTTGGTGTTTTGCATATCTGTTTCTATAACTCTAGGTATTCCCGCTTCCAACTGAACATTAGAAACACGGCCTACAAGACTAAATGTGCTGTTAGCCCCTTCCAACAAAATTACCGTCTGTCCAAGTTTAGGCGCATTTTTTAGAAAAGTACCAACATTAACACCAGAAGGAATTGAGTTACTGGTTTTAAACACTACTATTCCAGATTGAACTTCTTCTTTTTGTAAAGTTAACGGTGCTGTAGAGTCGTCATAAAATGTAGCAACAAAGGGACCTTTTAAATTAAAGGATTCAATTCTTGGAGCAAGAATCTCTCCTGATTTTGAAAGCACTACACCAAGAGAATAAAAAATTGGAACGCCCGAGCCATCCGCCTGTCTAATACGAACTAGGGAGGTATTATTTTTTTCAACAGAATCTATTACTTTTTCATCCTCAGAAACCACCTGAATAACCTTACTACCTGAAGATTCCGATACCTTTTCAATGGTCCTTTCCACTACCCTGTTTATGGTTTGGGTAACATTTGTTGGAGCAGATTGCAAAAGCGCAGAGGCCATAATCCCCGTTGCTATTGATGTAACAAAAGAAATAAGAAGTGTTAATAAAACTAGTTGTGTTTTTGTAAGTGATTCCATCCCGAATGAAACAGGTCGCGACGTGTCCGCTTATCCTGAAATAAATATTTGATTAATAAAATCGATCTTCATAAAAATCCCCTTGTTTTGCGACCGCGGTTTCATACGGGATTCCATTTGCTATTTATTATATCTCAAGGCTTTATTTCTGTCTTCCTAATAATTTTATCTAACTTCATAGCGAAGGTTTCGTTTTGAAAAGCATTGGTGACCTTTCGTCGCTCGCTTTTCAAAACGAAACCTGAGCGATATCTATTTGATTTTTATTCTCTTTTCTGATGAATCATTTACTGCTTTTTTTAATGCCTTAACAACAAAATTTAAATCCTTAATCTTCGTGTTGTGGTTAAAAGTAAACCTCAAAGAGGAAGTTGAGCAATCTTGTTTTCCTAGTGAGCCAATGACATAAGAATTTGATCTTTCCGCCAAAGTTTTACAAGCACTCGAAAAAGAAAGTTGTATTTCCAAGCTATCCATCACTAAAACAGCTTGTTCTGAATCAATATTTGGAATGCATACATTAATGTTATTTGGACTTCTTTTATCTCCTAAAACAGGCCCATTTAGCATCATTTTTGGAAAACCCTTATACAAAAGAGCTAAAAACTTTTTTTGAATTGAAATTATAGTTTTGTTTCTGAAGGCTCTTTCTTTCTCACAAATCTTTATTGCTTCTACAAAACCAGCTATGGCAGGCAGATTCTCTGTTCCTGAACGCATCCCGCCCTCTTGCCCACCCCCCGTAATAATTGGATTGATTTTTGTTCCTCTTCGTATAAAAAGCAGAGAAACGCCCTTGGGGCCATAAATCTTATCTGAACTCAATGTCATTAAATCAACACCTAATTCATTTAGTTTTATAGGCAAAACATTAAAAGCTTGTGATGCATCAATATGTACATAAGGAAAAATTGTTTTTTTAGTTTTCCTATAAAATCGAACTGCTTTCATTATCTCTTTTATGTTTTCTATCGTGCCAATTTCGCCGTTAACATAATTAAAGGAAAGTAGTATGGGTTTTTTAAGAAGCTCTTTTTTTAAAAAAGGAATATCCATAAACCCAAACTCATTGGTAGGCAAACTTACTGCTTTTATGTTTGGAATTGATTTAATAGTTTCAATCGTTGATGGATGATCTATACCAGAAAAAAGCACAGATAATTTTTTATCTTTACTTGCAGATATAACTCCTCTAATAGCCAAATTATTAGATTCTGTGCCAGAAGAAGTAAACACTATTTCATCGGGCAAACACACAAGGGCTTCGCTAGCATCTTTTCTTAGTTTATCTAATTCTTTCTTCGCAATAACTCCCTCTTTATATAAGGCGCTCGGATTATGCCAAAACTTTTTCTCTGCATTTCTGACCACACCCAAAACACGGGGATCAATTGGAGTTCCTCCCGCATAGTCTAAAAATATATTTTTGGTGTTGGTTAATCGCAACATACGAGAGTAGTTTTGATTAAAAATGTCAAAAATGCAATTAACCCCCACACTAAACAAGAATCGGGCCATAAAAACTATATTGGAGACAAATTAGTCTTTTTTTTATTTAAAATCTATTGAAATTATTAATGCTGTTACTGCTTGTTTAGTGTGGGGGTAAATGCCATAACAATAATGTATAATCACTTTCTATGAAGATTTCTTCTGACATTTTTTCTTTAATTGCACTAGGGCTATCTTTGAGCTCACTTATTTTTACTGTGCTCATTTTTATAAGGGTAAATAGGTTCTTTAAAAAGGGTGACGGGAAATCATTTGAGGGAACTATTCAAGGAATGCTAGAAAACATGTCTTCATTAAATGATTTTCACAAGGAACTAAGCGCTTATTTGAAGATAATAGAGACTAGATTGCGTCGCAGTATGCAGGTTTCGCTCTCAAAGCGATACAACCCATTTAAGGGTACAGGGGAAGCCGGTCAGCAATCTCATTCCACAATTTTAGTGTCTGAAAACGGAGACGGAGTCATCTTATCAACACTAGCGACAAGAGACAGAGTGAGTGTCTTTTCAAAACCAATAAAAAACTTTTCATCAGGAGAATTAGAACTTACGCCAGAAGAAAAAGATATTCTCGGAGAAGCGAAAACAGGAATTTTACTTAAATAATTAATAACAACTACTATGGAAACTATAAAAAACAAAAGGCCTCCTGTAGTTGTGGTAATGGGACATATTGATCACGGCAAAAGTACTCTTCTTGATTTTATTAGGTCCACAAATACAACAGAAAAAGAAGCTGGTGGAATAACACAGCATATTTCTGCTTATGAAGCTGTGGTAACAAATGAAAATAAGGAAAGAAAAATTACTTTTATAGACACTCCCGGACACGAAGCATTTAAAAGTATGCGTAGCACGGGAGGGCTTGCTGCGGACATTGCTATTTTGGTTGTTTCTGCAGAAGACGGAGTGAAGCCACAAACCATAGAGGCAATAGAATGGATACAAAGTCATAAACTGCCTTTTGTCGTGGCGTTTACCAAAGTAGACAGACCGGGAGCAAATATAGACACCGCTAAACAATCTTTAGCAGAAGCTGGAATTTATGTTGAGGGCTATGGTGGAGACATTCCTTGGAATGCAGTTTCTGGAAAAACCGGAGATGGAGTGCAAGCTCTTTTGGAAACAATTCTCCTTATTGCTGATTTAAATAATATTCATGATGAAAACCCAGAAAAAACAATGGGAATAATTATTGAGTCGCACAGAGACCCAAAAAAGGGTGTCACAGCAACCGCAATAATTAAAAATGGTCAGGTAGAAAAAGGAGAATTTGCCGGCACAGAAGGCGCCTTCACTCCCCTTCGAATGCTTGAAAATTATGCTGGAAAGGCGGTCGATAAAATGTCTGCCGGTTCTCCAATAAGAATAATCGGCTGGAGTGAAGCTCCAATGGTTGGAAATAAATTTTATATTTTCAAAGATAAGGAAAGTGCAATAAATTTTGCAAAAATGCCTCATGAAGAAAAAAACATTCAAAGCGAAAATACCGGCGATAAAAAAACTGTGGCAATTATTGCTCGTGCCGATACAACCGGAAGCTTAAAGGCCTTGGTTTATGAAATTGAGAAATTTTCTCATGAAAGGGTGGCTCCAAAAATAATCCTTTCGGGAATTGGAAATGTTGGAGAAAACGATATAAAAACTGCCCAAAGCGACAAAGAAAGTTTAGTGGTGGCATTTCATACTGGCATAGATACAGGAGCAAAATCTCTAGCGGAAAGGCTGGGCATTACTATCCTCTCTGACGATATTATTTATAAGCTAATGGAAACTATAAACGCCTCAATTGAAAGTAGGGCTCCTAAAATTACAGTAGAAGAAGTAACTGGCTCTGGAAAAATAATTAGATTATTTAGCAAAAATAAAGACAAGCAAATAGTGGGAGGAAAAGTAACAGAGGGACTAGTAAAGCTAAATGCTCAAGTAAATATTCTAAGAAGAGAAAATAAAATAGGAATGGGCAGAATTAAGGAACTTCAATATCTAAAAGAGCGAATTAATGAGGCAGAAGAAGGTCGAGAGTTTGGTGCGATGATAGAATCAAAAATAGAGATTGCTATTGGGGACATTGTTCAGTGTTTTGATATTCAGGAAAAATAAACCCCCACACTAAACCGTATCGCTATGTATACTTTATTAGAAATTAAACGAATAAAAATTTAATTTTGTAAAGATAAGTAATAAAAAGTACGAGTTGATTGACTCTCCAATAGAAAATAAGCTTTTTGTAAAAATTTGTTTGCGTATAATTAATAACTGGTTTAGTGTGGGGGTAAATGACATTTCCAACAAATCGCCATAGAAAAGAAAAAATTTCTTCTTTGCTAGAACACCTAGCAGCAGAATTTATATTGCGCGAAGCAGATACAACCTCCCTAATCACTGTTACGGGCTCAAGGTTGTCTGATTCTCAGCAACATATAGACATTCTGGTAACTGTGTTACCAGAAGAGAAAGAAGAGGTTGTGAAAGGCTTTTTGGCTAGACATAAAGCTGGTTTTGCTGAATATATAAACGAACACGCAAAGATAGGAAGAATGCCTAAGTTTGATTTCAAAATAGACAAGGGAGAAAAGAATAGAAGAACAGTGGAGGAAATTATTGGAGGCGTAGAGGGGAATTGAACCCCTGCAATAACGGTTTTGCAGACCGCTGCGTTACCACTTCGCCACTACGCCTTGATATTGAATATAAC
>CAYNNE010000009.1:0-975 GCA_964398725.1 uncultured Candidatus Saccharibacteria bacterium | reverse complement strand
GGAGAGGGTTAGGTCGAAAGCTTCGGCTTTCTGTAGTTGGCCTGGTAGCCAAGTGGTAAGGCATTCCTCTGCAAAAGGAATATACGTGGGTGCGATTCCCACCCAGGCCTCCAGGCATAACAAATGCCCGAGTGGCGGAATTGGTATACGCGCACGACTTAAAATCGTGTCTCGCAAGGGATGTGGGTTCGATTCCCACCTCGGGCACCAAAACAAATTAGCCGTTTTGTACTTTAAAAGTAAAAAAATAAAATCATAAATCTGCTACAATTATTGATTATTAGCCAATAAAATTATGCGGGAATTAGATAAGGTTTTAGATCAAAACGAAAAGGTTCTCTGGGAGGGAGCTCCGAGCTTTTGGCCTTTCTTCTTTGGCCGTTCATTAGCATTAACTATATTCGGAATTTTTTGGATGGGGTTTTTAGTCGTTTTCTTTATTGCTTCTTCTATGGCACCCGGACCGTTTAAATATATTATTTTTATAACCCCACATTTTTGGATTGGCCTATTCATGCTATTTGGTCCAACAATTTACAACGCATTGGTTTTTAAACACACTTACTATGCTATTACCGATAAACGAGTAATTATTCAAAAAGGATGGATCGGTCGTGACTTTGAAATGGTTGATTTTGACCAAGTCACTAACGCAGAAGTAAATGTTGGGGTTTTTGATAAATTGTTTGGGAGTCATAATACTGGAAGTATTTTGATTTCTACCAGTGGTTTTTTTACCAATATCAATCAAGGTGCGATACAAAAACCTTACACTATCAGCAATATCGTTAATCCTTATGATGTTTTTAAATTCTTTAAGAAGGTTACGCACGACGTGAAAACCGACATCCAATATCCAAACAAAATGCGTCCCGAAGACAATCCCGGTTACCAAACTGATTACGACCCTAATAAAAAATAGTTTGGTTTTCGTAATTTAAAGAGTATTAATTTACTTAAAATCTGGTAGTATTT
>CAYNNE010000008.1:12580-20191 GCA_964398725.1 uncultured Candidatus Saccharibacteria bacterium | reverse complement strand
GATTTGAAAGCGCAATTATCTGTTCTCTTGCTTCACCATCTCAAATGGTATGAAGATTAATTGCATTTTGATATCTTTTAATTGCTTCGGGAATATTATTTTGTTGTGCGGCCTTTAACCCTTCAATTATTTCTGTGCCTGCATTCATTGGTTTCCAAATACCAAAATACAAAGAAAAAATTAATGCGATTGAAAATATTGCAGGAATAATTCTTTTTGTTACTTCACCAAATTCAATATCTTCTATTCGCTCACAACCTCTATTTGACCTTGAGTGTAAATAGGCAAGAAATGAAACAAAATAAATATAGCTAATGTTGTTATCAAACAAGAAAATGCTTTGAAATAGATACGCCGCCAAAAGGCCTGTGATAATAGCTGAACTTTCTCCTTTATATTCTTCATTGTCCTCCTTATCTTTAAAAGCCTTCCAAAGAGCTGATAGGCATAAAAGTATATAAAGGCCACCACCAACAAAACCCCCCGCAATGAGCCAATCTAGAGGAGCGCTATGTGCCCTATCAAACCAAGGTTCTTGCGCGTACATTCTTGGGTCATAGTATTTGTTGAAAACATAATTAAAGCTCTCAATTCCCCATCCAAATATTGGCCTATCAGCAATTCCCTGAAATGCCATTGGCCAAACAAAATATCTACCTTGGGTTTTAAACTCGCTAAATGAGAGATTTGAAAAGCGATTTAATACTGGACTCTCTTTAACAAAATTTGTATTTCTGATTGAAAAGAAGCCGGCCGCCACAATAGCGAGGGTTACGATTGTGATAACTCCCGCTTTTTTAATTTTTCCTTCACCCTTAAAGGCTAGAATAAGGGCCATTAAAATAAGCCCACCAAACAGGCCCAAAATCGCTCCTCTTGTGGCAGTGTGGTAAAGAACAAAAAGTTGTGCCAAGCCAGCTAAAGCGTAAACCGCCCGTGTCCATAATTTTTTCTCGTGAGCAAATAGAAAAAGGGTGATGAAAAAAGAAAACAATAGATAGACAGCTAAGTAGGCCGCGTTGCCAAGTGTGCCATCAACGCGAACTCCTCCCTGATTAATTTGTAGTTTTCCAGCAAGTTGAAAAAAAGCATAAATACACATTATGGAAGATGTAAAAACTGCTCCCTTCCACCAACCTCGCCAATGTTTTATCTCTCTAAATACACTACCCATTACTATAAAAAGAAGGAATAGGTGTAAGAGGGTTATATAACCATCCATTCTTTCAAAGTTGGACCAGAAGCTTTTGAAGGGATTTGGAGAAAGAGCGGTAGAGATAGCGAGAGACGCCACAAACAAAGTGAATATTGTCATGAGCCACGATTTCTTTGGGCGATAGGTGGGATCGTTAACCGCAAGAAATATCCAAGCCACAAAAATAATCTCTACTATAATTCTAAAAAAATATGCCTTACCTACAATAAATGGAAATAGAAACGAAGAAGCCACAAAAAACGGCGTTAGAAGAAGCGCAAAAAGCCCGGTAAAAATCACGCCCTTCGTAATGGTGTTATCTTGCATATTTAGAAATATATCATACCAATATAAACAAAAATGAACGAATGCTGGTTTTTATTTCTTACCCTCTTATTGCCCTAACAATTGCGCGTATTAAATTCCAAGTTTTCCATCCCAAGCCTCCAATAATGATTTTTATTTGGTCTAAGAATGTTATTTTCCTTCCGGAGGTTTGCAACAAAAAATGAAAATATCGCTTCCAGTCTGTAGAAATTAACGCCGGTATATTGTATTTTCTTGAACTTGAATGACCTTTTGTAAGAGATCTAACATGATCTTCTGGGAAATAAGTCCCTCTCCATAAAGTCTTCTTGAATATTTCTGGATCAAGCGAAAAATAAACATTGTTAAGCATGTAATCAAAAATCTTTCTTGTTTCAGCATTTGCTCCTGTTGGCGGATAAATTGGAAAATAAGCTGAATCTTTAACATTAATTTCTTTTCTGTAATCAACAAAGGCGTGCTTCAATACCATCTCTCTGTGAACGGAAGAAATAAATTCAAATTTGTCAAAAGCAATGATAGATTCACAAAAGCTTTTCAGGACTCCAAGTTCTGCTATGAAATACAAGTCATGAAGTAAAAAAGTCTGAGGCTGTACGACTGTTGCTCCTATTGCGTTCGGATTTTTATTTTTCTCCATCAGGCTAAAAAAAGATTTGAGGAGTTTATCAAAATCAAGGGAAATATCGGTTCTAGTTTTTACTACATAATCTATTCCACTTTTCTCGAGTTCCTTAATACCATTCAAGGTACTTATAAACTGCCTGTATTTATTATTGTCTTTATAGTGACCAACTTGTTTTATTCCACCCGGATCTGGAGCGGAAACTATTTTTGCCCCCCTCCAGTTATCGTCTGGTTTTAATTGATTATCAAAAACTGAAACCACGATTTCATCAAAAAGATGCCCGTATTCATCAATAACTTTTTGAATATTCTGACGGCAATCGTATTCAATTACTCCGCCTTCAGCTTTAAGTTGCTCTGGGGTTTGGCGCATTTTATCCCCAGTGCGACCAACAGAAAGCAATGCCCCCTGAATAACTAAACCAATCTTTTTATTTTTCATTTGATATGCTCGCTTTGTATTCGACCGTCTCCTCTTCCAGCGTCATCTTGGATTCTTACAACATCATCCACCTCTGGAGTTGAGGCCTCGAGCATCACTAAATCTGTAAGAGCAAGAAGACGGTGTTTTCTTCCACAAGGTATTGTCCAAGAGTCTCCCGCTTCAAAAATACTTGTTTCCATTTCACCTTTTTCATTTTCCATATACGCTTCTGCTTGCCCAGCTATAAGATGGTTGGTTTCTAATTTATTTACATGATATTGGAAACTGGTTCTCGTGCCTTTTTTTATGAAAAGTTTTTTAAAAACATATCTTTTTTCCTTATCACCAACATTTTCATCTCTGTCATAATTTAGCCATAGCTCCCCCACACCCTCTACTCCCCCTATAGTTGCATTGCCCCAAGGTTTGGTAACAAGTTTTATATCACTTTCTTTTTGACTCCAGTTTTTTCTTTCGTTCATATTATTTTAAATGTTTATCCGGCTATATTATAACCACCGTCCACTAATAAAGTCTGTCCGGTAATATAATTTGCTTTCTCACTAGCAAAAAATAATATCGCTTCAGCAATTTCTTCTGGCTCCGCAGGTCTTTTAAGTGGAATCTTTTCTATTTGAGCTTTGATTTGGGGCGACATTGTCGTCTTCAACATATCTGTATTAACAAAACCCGGTGCAACGGCATTTATTTGGATATTATATGGCGCAAACTCTTCGGCCATACTTGAAGTAATTCTCATAACTGCTGCTTTCGAGGCTGCATAAGCAGGCTTGCCAGATGTTGTGTTATAGGCCTTTATTGAAGCTAAATTTATAATCTTTCCACTTTTTCTCTCCATCATCCCCCCAATAACAGCCCTTGAACAATTAACTACACCAAAAACATTTACATTAAAAATTTCTTGCCAATCTTTATTTTCAAGTTGTAGAAATGTTTTTGATGGATTAATACCGGCGTTATTAATAAGAATATCTATATCTCCCAATTTTTTTATTTCTTTTTGTACGCTGGCTTCATCTGATACATCAAATAATACATATTTACTACTTAGCTCTTCTGCTAGTTTTTTTAATTCTTCAGATTCTGATTTTCCGTGCAGAACAACATTGGCACCATTCTTTTTTGCGAGACGAGCAATGGCGGCTCCAATACCCCGAGATGATCCTGTTATAAGAATAGTCTTATTCTTCAACATAGTGTCTAATTATAGAAATAATGGCGTTCATAATACTACTTTTTATATCTTCTTTTTCTGCTAGCTGAAGAATTATGTCCTTATACGCTTGAGAACTAAAATGATAGTGCCCTGCAATAAGCACGCAAAGCATTTTATTTTCTGGAGTATTATTTTCCATCCACTTCTTCCATTTCCCACCCTTGTACACCTCTTCAGTAAAAGCATCGAACTTAACTCCATACATAAGACACCTGTTAAGCACTGTCATAGTCTGCACGACACCAAGTTGTGGGGCGATGTTCATTGCATCAACCATTCCGATACGATCCGCAATTTCTTTTTTTGAAAGATAATCCGCGTTGTGTTCTTTAAGTCTAAGCCCCTTTGATCTAATGAGTTTTAAAACTTTTTCTGTAAATGGTTTATTGAAGTTCCCAACTTGATTTATTTCCATTACTAAACTTCCTGTTTGAATTACATAAAAAACGGGCTTACAAAATTTTTGAAAGAAGTCTATTTCTTTTTCCCACTCCTTAATATTTGGCAAGCTGTAATTAGTACCTTGGTTTTCATCGGTACCAATTTCAAGCTCTATTGTTGGTTTAAGTTTAAGTGCATACTGAACGGCCTTTTTCGCCTCTTCCAATTTTTCATCTGCTGTTCCCTTATACAGACAAAAATCTATATGTATGAGATCAAAACCGCTTTCTATGTCGGTTCTAATAGTCCTAAAAACGTCTTTTATATCATGATTACCATTAAAACCCGGGCCACAGTGATCTCTACATATTTTTATTTTGGCTTGGGGGTACTTCTCCTTCATTTCGCCCACATACTTCATATAGTCCCTAGTGGTCCAATTGTTTACATATCCTCTATCGTGATCTATTTGATTTTTTGAAGCAATAAGCATAAGGGGCTTTCTGAAGAAATTGGAGTAATAGAAAGTCGCCTCAATTATTTCACTACTCATCGGGCCCAGAGCAAGGAGTGGCCTCTCTCTTTTATTGCCTGTATTTGACATCCTAATACCTTAGCTCATTTGTAACGTTTTATAAAGCATAGATCTACCTAGATGAATAAGCATATGATCAAATGGTTCATTATGAAGTGGGGCCATATTTAAAAAGATTAGAGCGGTAATAGTTTTTATTTTTTTAATATCGTAATTATTTTTGCGTAAGAAATCTTCGTAATGTTCCCTCGCCTCATGAAGATCATTTTTGGTAAAAAAATGATAGTTCGCTTCATTTCCATTAATCACAGAATTAAACATACCTTCCTTAATTAATGGATAAGAAATAATCATTCCCCCATAAAGTTTTGCCAGATCGTAATATAAATCCCCCACATGAACCAATCCGCCAAAATCATGTCTCCAATCAAGAAGCACAAACTTGTCTTGTAAGTTTTTGTATTTAGATTTCACTAGAACATTATCAAATTGAAGATCCCCATGAAAATTAGATGGCTCTGCCGATGTAAGATGCTCCCAATCAATTTGCTCCAAAAGTTCTTTAATTTTTGGCACTTTAATACCATTAATTATGTCTGCTTCCTTTCCGCCTTTCTTTGCATAGGCGTCAATTCTCTGTTGTGTTTTTTCCTTGTAAAACTTCACCACAGCATCTTGAAATTGTTTTTTCTGCTTATCATTTAACTTTAATTGTTTCCAAATATTTTTCTTTGCCCAAACTAAAAATTCCTGCGCCAATTTAGTATTAAGCACGCTATAGAGCGTGTTGCCCTCAATCATTTTGTATGAATAAAAATTACCGCGCCTTCCTTCAATTTTGGGCGTAATGCCCTTCAATCCTGTTTGAGAGCGCTGATGGCGTTTTTCTGTGATTGTTGGGTCAGCAAAAAATTTAATAACGCGACCATTCACAAAATACAGAAATTCATTATCTTTACTGAAATCAAATTTACTCTCTTCAGACAACGCTTTATTAGTGTCTTTGTAATTATCTATTGTTCCAGTATCAAACCAAGTGAATCCAACTGGCACTAATCTCTTCTCAATGAGCGCATTAAAACCACTTGATACTTGTATTTCTCCTTTTATTAGCTTGTTATTAAGCTCAAGCGCTTTAAAGAAATCTTTGTAGTCCTTAATTCCAGCAAGGCCAATAAAAGCGAAGTGATTGCTATTTTTAGTCTTATCATCAAGCTGACAAATCAAATTATCTTTGATTGCTACTGTGCAATAAGGCTCCGTTTCGCGTACTGGAGCAACACCCATCCAATTGTATGTGGGCTCTGGAATGTCTTCCGAAACGATTGTGTCTCCAGCCACAAAAATAAAAGGACACTGTAACTCTTTTTTACACTCAAGAATTCCATAGCCTGGGCCGCCAGTAAAGTTTTTAACTGTAATAAATTTAAACTTTCTTTCTGGGTGAGCAAGCTTTAAATAATCTACGACCGTATCGGCTTTATGTCCCACTGCCACTACAAATTCAATATTTTTAGGAAATTTTTCAATTATGTGTGAAATTACTCCTTTGTTGTTTACTGGCAAAACCGCCTTCTGAATAAAATTAGAATAATGAAGCATCCTAGAACCCACTCCTCCAGCTAAGATGCAGACTTTATATTTAGGATTTTTTTTCATCTTTCTTATTGCCCCACTCTCCACTTCCTTTTTCTACTTCTACTTTAAGAGGATTAAATGGTACAAAGAATTTTTCCATAAGGTGTATGCATGCTTCCGCCACCGCACCATAACCACCGCTTGATTGAGTAACGAAGTTAGCGTGTTTTTTTGTTGTAAAAAAAGCATTGGCTGGTGCTATTCCATATCCAACCTGATTAAAAACCATAGCATCATAAATGCCATCCCCCATATATACACACTCCTCTGGGTTGTAGCCCCTGTTTATCATCCACTCCACTCTGCCTAAAGTACTTACCAATTCAAGAGGAAACTTCATATCTTCAGCAATGCGCTTTTTTGTTATTTCAAAACCTTTACGATCTCCTGTAATAAAAGTTATATCCATAAACTGCTTTAGGAGAATTAGGCCATCATGATCATCCGCCCCAAAGGCCTTCATGACTTTTCCTTCTGCTGTGTAATAAAAACGCCCGTCGGTCATAACTCCGTCCACATCGACTATAAAATGCTTTGGTTTAGCCATGTGAGCTATCCTAGCATAACGATATATGGAACGTCTAAGGGCTCAAATCTTGAATTAAATTAGGATAAATCTAGCTGTTTGCTGCCATGACCAATAAAGGTATTGTACTGTTGATGCTGAAAACTATGAAAAACACGAAATCCGTAAAACTTCTCACTAGTAAACAGTCTGCCTTCTAGAAAATACAGTTCATCAATTTTCTTATCCTTATTTTCTAAATTAAACTCATTAATTGCCAACCTTTCTCCAGTATATTCGCTCATAAGCGATTCTTCTGTACCACGAATATCATCAAAATAACAAAAAATCCTAGGGAGTAAATATTTTTCAGGAAGATTAAAGATTTCAAGTGCTACTTTGGTGGATGAGTAATAATCTAGATCAAACATTATTGCTGCAATGGGCGCAGGTTCATGATTTATAAAAGTTTTTACTGTCTTATCAACATCGCCTAAAATAAGTTGTGCTTTTGATAATTTTTGTTTTAACTTCTCAACATCCATTTTATAAAAACCTTGTTTCCAGTAATAAGGTACGTCTCGGTAGTCTTCTGCTTTGGGCAAACCCTCAGCTGAATCAAACCCATAGACATCAATCTGAATAGATAATTCTTTTTCTATTTCTTTCGCAAGATTTTCTAAGGCTACTAAGCCACTTCCTCCAGCAACACCAAATTCAATAGTGCTAATTTTGGTAATAC
>CAYNNE010000008.1:582-12570 GCA_964398725.1 uncultured Candidatus Saccharibacteria bacterium | reverse complement strand
AATTCTTTTGCTAATTTGGCGCCATGATAAAGGGGGTATGCATAACGAGAATAAGGTGTCGCGCCAAGTCTTATTCGTTGTTCGAAAGAGCCGAATTTATGCTGACTTATTTTTTTTATAAAAAAAGCCCGTAATATATTCGGTCGAAGAAAAAGTTCATACAACTTCTTTTTTAATTTTTTCATAAGGAAAATCTTTGGGACTTTTGGGCTCGTTTTGACCTACTCGTATGTGCTATCCTAGCATGGTAATAGCATATGAAAAGCCTAAAAAGCAAGACCTTTTCTCTGTTGCGTTCAAGTGAGCGCCTTTTCAAAATGGATATGATTTATCTAGCAAAAGGTGGTTTTTGGACAACTCTTTCTTTTATAATTAATACCGCTACATCAATAGTTGCAATGATTGCTTTTGGTAATTTACTATCAAAAGAAACCTATGGTATCTACAACTACCTTCTATCTCTCGGTGCCTCACTAAGCTTTCTTACTTTTTCTGGTATTGGGACGGCTGTAATGCGCGCTGTTGCTAGGGGTTATGAAAATGTAGTGCCACTAGCCTTAAGGCTCCAACTTAAATACAACCTGATAGCAGTTTCTACGGTTTTAGCCGTAGCAATATATTACGGCTATAAGGGTAATATGGTTTTCGCCGGCTCTCTTGCAATGCTTTCACTTGCCTATCCAATTGCAGAAGCATTCCATATGTATGTAAACATTCTCACTGGCAGAAAACATTTTAATACCCTAACAAAAATTACAAGCATTACCGCTATTGCATCAACCACAGCAACAGTTATTACAATTTTTTTAACTCAAAATATTCTTATTCTTATATCGGTATATGCAACAATGTCGCTCTTGCCAAATATTATTGCCTACTCAATTATTACAAATGGTCTTATCAGAACAACGCCTGAACCAGAACAATTACAAGAAATGGAACGTACAGCTTTTCATATAACCGCAACAGGCATCATTGGTACTGCTGCTAAATACATAGACAAAATATTACTTTTCCAAATAGCAGGCCCCGCTGCGCTCGCTGTATATGGATTTGCTATAGCAGGACCAGAAAGACTAAGAAGCCTTATGAAGGGTTGGGGAATTATAGCTTTACCAAATCTTGCCAAACGTTCACTTGGTGAAATTCATTACGTTGTTTATAGACGTATAGGTTTCTCTGTACTCATTGGCGCACTCTTATCTCTTGCTTATTTTGTTTTTGCGCCTCTGCTCTTTAAATTATTTTTACCTAAATACTTAGACGCTATCTTCTATTCCCAAATACTATCTTTAGGCTTAATCGTAGCTCCAGTCATAATTTATATCGGTAGCATATTTGCTGGCCAAAACATGTTACGAGCTACTTATGCATTATCTACGGGCAGTCAAATCATTCGTATCGTGTTGTTTGTTGTATTTGGGTGGTTATGGCAAATTTGGGGATTAATTTTTGCTTCTCTTTTATCTACACTAATAAATGCTATATATAGTGTTATTGTTTGGGAAATAGAGACGCGTAGATTAATAAAGAAAAATGAGCAACCCATCTAGAACATCACTATCAATTTCAGTTCGCAGACATTTTATTGATAGATTTTTTTATGCACATTCTGCATTAATAGGAGCTGGTAGTAGGATAATTGATATAGGTGGAAAGAAAGAGGGCAAGCGAGGCCTTTTTGATATAACTAAATATGGCACTAATGTTACCTATGTAAATATAGACGAGAAAAATAACCCGGACATATTGGCGGACGCCACCAACCTGCCCGTTAATGATGAGTCATATGACATTGCGATTATGGGAGAACTTCTCGAGCATGTACCAGACCCGAGAGCAGTACTTAAAGAGGCCTTTAGAGTACTCAAAAATAACGGGGTGGCTCTTATCACGGTGCCGTTTATGTACCCCATTCACGGAGATCCAGATGATTACGGGAGATATACTGAGAGTTTTTGGGAAAAGGTAGCAACGGACTTGGGCTTTAAAGTTTCTAGCATTAAAAGACAGGGCGGCATGTTTGCCGTGACGGCACTTATGGTTCAACATTTATTTAGAGCCAAGAAAAAGTCATGGACCCCAATACAAAATGCTTTGGTTAAATTTTTTATGTGGTTAGACAATAGATCTGTTCATCCATTATTTAGAGCGTGGACAACTGGATACGGAATAATATTAAGAAAATAAAATGCGAATCTTAGGAATATCACTTGGCCACGATAGTAATTTTACCCTCGTCGAAAATGGAGAGCTTTTAGGAATGATGGAGGCAGAAAGATACTTCAGACAAAAGCGCTATAAATTATCTGCCGAAACACTTGAGGCAGGAAGACATGGAAGTACATATCAAAATACAGACATTGAAGATTTAAAATTATTTTTAAATGTCATAAAAAAAGAGTGGGGCGAAAGCTATGATTGCATAGCCCTCCAAAATCAGGGGAGAAAAGTTGAATTTGAAAATTTACAAACGCTTCTTAGAGATTTGGGTTTTTCTTTTCTTGAGGCCTTTCATGTGGACCACCACCTCTCTCATGCTTCCCTTTCATATTTCACATCTCCATTTTCAAAATCTCTTGTACTAAGCTTTGATGGAATTGGAAATGATGGCAAAACTGTTTTCTTTAACGCTAAAAATAACGCCGTTGAATATTTAGCAAACATTCCAATAAGTTTTGGTCAGAGTTATAGCAATTTGGGCTACATACTTGGAATCAAACCGGAAATTGATGGAACAACTTCAGGAAAAGTAATGGGACTAACTTCATATGGAAAGGTTAGAGATAGTTGGATTCCATACGCAAGAAAATATGTTTTGGAATATAAAAAATTTAGAAGTGAAGAAATTGAGGGTTTGAGAACCTACGGAAAAGGCCACAGGGTAAATTCAGTTGGCCTAGAAGATATTCCTGATTTAAAAAAATATATTGTAAAAAGAGATTTTAAAAGTCCAAACTTAAAAGAGAAAATAAAACTAATGCTGGGTTTGATTAGAAATGAAGTATTGCATATTGGTGATCCCAAAAACCAAGATGCTCAAGATTTATCTGCAACAGTACAACATGTGTGGACCGAAGAAACGCTAAGACTTATTAAAGAAAATAAAGGTACAAATGAAAATATTTGTGTTGTTGGAGGATGTGCCCTAAACGGAACAACAAATTATGAAATAGAAAAATCTGAACTTTTTAAAAAAGCACACTTTATACCAAATCCTTCAGATTGCGGGCTTTCGGCTGGTGCCGCCCTTTATGTGTACTACGTGCTTAAAAATAATGCCTTCACGGGCTCTAAAAAATATTTTTCTCCATATCTGGGTTCCCTGCCATACGATAAAGACAAAATTGAAGAATTTAAACAAAAATACCCCCACAAAGAAATTTCTGAAGAAAAATTGCCTGAAGTTTTAGCAAAACTTGTGTCCCGTGATTTAATTGTTGGTCTTATAAGGGGTAAGTATGAGGTGGGCCCAAGAGCGCTTGGCAATCGTTCAATTCTTTGCAATCCACTTAATAAAGATATGAGAGATATTCTGAATGACAAAGTAAAACATAGAGAGTGGTTCAGGCCATTTGCCCCAATGGTAACGGAGGAAGATTCTCAAAAATATTTTACAAACACTGCTCCTGTGCCATATATGTCTGTTATTTGTGATACGAGAAAAGAATATGCTGAGAAATTACCTTCAATCACCCACGTAGATGGCACCGCAAGAATTCAGACTGTAAATCCAAACCAGAATTCATTTATATATAAATCATTGAAAGAATTTGAAAAAATAACTGGTATGCCTATCTTTCTTAATACTTCTTTTAACCCTGCCGGAGAACCAATCCTTAATTTCTGTCAGGCAGGCCTCACAATGCTTGATGAAACAGACCTTGATTTAGTTATCATTGAAAATGTTGTATTCTCTAGTAATGCTAAGGGACATCTTTTGGAAACCATATAGCCACATATACATAATTGGAGACAACGCTAGTTGGGTCATAGACGAAGAGGCCAAAAAATTTAAAGAGCTTCTTAATGGCATGGGCCTGTCTGCTAATATCAAAAAAAGGATGTATTTTAACCTTCCCCAAATTGTTTATTACACTTCCCAATTTTCTTTGAACGATGAAACTATTTATAAAAGTAAAAATAAAATTATTGTTGACTATTTTCACGGTCACCCTGATAAGGGAGAGAATTTTAGAAAATGTTTTGAATCATTAAAAAAACACCATAAGGAAATATCTAAAGTTCGAGTCTCTAACAAAGAAATGGAGGAATTAATAAAAACTAGTGGAATTGATTCGTCTAAAGTGGCGCGAATCCCCATTTCAATAGACATTGAAACATTCAAACCCCAGACACCAGAAAAAAGACAGGAGATTAGAAAGACTTTAGGAATACCAGAAAATGCTGTAGTAATAGGTTCGTTTCAAAAAGACGGTGTTGGTTGGAATGAAGGCTTAGAACCAAAACTTATAAAAGGCCCTGATGTATTTTTAAAAGTTATAGAAAAATTAAAAAGCGAAATTCCAAATATTCATGTACTTTTATCAGGGCCCGCTCGTGGTTTTGTTAAAGCGGGACTAACCACTTTGGGTATTCCATTTACTCATCGTTATTATTCTGATTATAAAAAAATAGCGGATTTATATGATGCATTAGATTTATATATAATTTCTTCTCGCGAAGAAGGCGGGCCAAAAGCACTTTTAGAAAGTATGGCCAAGGGTGTGCCAGTTGTTACAACTGCGGTTGGTCAGTGTAGAGATTTAGTTATAAATGAAAAAAATGCATTGATAACGAGTGTTGATGACACCAATCAACTGTTCAATTATTCTATTAAGGCTATTAAAGATGAGAATCTTAGAAAAACCTTAATAAATAATGGCTACATCACCGCTAAAGAAAATAGCTATAATGAGCAAAAATCTATGTGGAAAAACCTTTTTAGTGGCATAACCATTGAATAAATATGAATCCCGTTAGTAATTCAATGAATAAACAAATATTAAAAAGTATGAGAATATGGTCGATATTATGTCCTTACAAAACAAACCTTTACTAATCAATAATTACTAACGGGATGAACATAAAACACCTGCTATTTGGTCCTGAAATATCCATTTTTCATAAGTTTCAAAAACCTCCTTATGGAGGAGGAAACCAATTCTTGATGGCTCTCACCAATGAACTTAAGCGCCAAGGCCACGATGTTGGCACAAATACTGTTGGTAAAAATACAAAAGTGGTTTTATTTAATTCTTTTGAATTTGATAAGGAAAAACTTGGTAAGTTTAGGGCAAAATATAAAACGAGAATGATTCAGCGTTTGGCTGGACCAATAGGTGTTTACAGAGGTACAGACATACAAATTGATAAAGATATTTGGGAATTAAATGGAAAATATGCAGATGCAACAATTTTTATTTCTGACTTCTCCTATAAAAAATATATTGAGATTGGATTAATTTTTAAAGAACCACACACAATTCTCAACGCTAGTAATCCCAAAATATTTAATACGGACGGACGCATTGTCTCTCCAGACGGAAAAAGAAAAATAAAATTAATAGCCACAGCTTGGTCTCCGCACCCCAAAAAGGGCGGGCCGATTCTTTCATGGCTTGATGAACACTTAGACCATAACAAATTTGAATTAACTTTTGTTGGTAGAACGGAGGCTAAATTTAAAGGTGCAAAAGTGGTTGAGCCTGTTCCTTCTGAAGGTGTGGCAAAATTATTGAAAGAAAATGATATTTACATAGCACCAAGCGAAGATGACCCTTGTAGCAATGCGCTTGTTGAAGCGCTCTCTTGTGGCCTTCCTACAGCTTTCAGGGTATCGGGCGGGCACCCAGAGCTTGTGGGAGAAGGTGGCGAAGGCTTTACAGACGGCGAATCACTCATTAAAGCTATTGAAAAAATATCAAACAATTACGAATATTATAAAAATAAAGTTAAAGCCCGCTCAATTAAAGATGTTACGGGCGAATATTTAAAGGTATTTTTTCCAAATGAAAAAAATTAAAAAAAATACCCCCAATTTTTTAAAATATTTATTAGCTGGTATCTATATAACTAGCAAGTGTATTTTTCGTGGCTTTATCAATAAAAAAAATATTGTGTTAAATATGGCCGGAGTTCTTCCTCCAATAGATAGCCATCAAATCGTTCATGGTGGTAAAGTGAAACTCCTTCATTTAAGAGAGCGCTTCGGAGACTCGTGGAAAAAATTTAATATTTCATATTTTGTTTCAAGTGGACTTCCATTCTTTCCATATCTTTGGATAAAAATTTATAAAATGTTCGGTATAAAAGTAGTTTGGAATCAAAACGGTGTTGCCTACAACGCCATATACACCAATGAAGTTGTAAAAAGTATAAATAATTTAATGAAACCAATACATTCTGTGGATTACGTTGTTTATCAAACAAAATTTTGTAAAAAAAGTGCAGATAAATATTTAGGCATTTTTAATGGTCCTTCTTCTATTGTTTTGAATCCTGTTGATGTGAATGAATTTACACCAAGAAAATCCCCCCTTCCAAAGGAGCCACTGATTTTGATTATGACTGGAAATCACATGGAGTCAAAAGAGAGACTCATTGCCTCAATTGGAACAATTAAAGAACTCCACAACAAAGGAATAAAAACAAAACTAATAATTCTAGGGAATTTACCAAAAGCAGGCTTTGTAACAGAAGAAGATATAGATACTGAAATTAAAAAACAAAATTTGGAGGAATGGGTGGAAAAGAAGGGTGGCTTTTTGCAAAAAGATGCGCCCGCCCTGTTTCAATCTGCTCATATTCTTCTTCATTTAAAATACTTGGACCCATGCCCAACAGTCGTCCTTGAAGCTCTTGCATCAGGACTCCCAGTGGTGGCTTCCCTTAGCGGTGGATTACCAGAAATGGTTGATGAAAAATCTGGAATATTAATACCTATTGTTGAAGATTTCGAAAAGCTACACTACCCAAGCGTCAAAGAAGTAGCTGACGCAATTGAGAAAATAAGCTCAAATCTAGATGAATGGAGTAAAAATGCTAGACTTGGGGCGGTACAAAAATTTGATAACAAGGTTTGGCTAAATCGTCATGAGGAATTATTTAAAGAAATTCTAAATATAAAATGAACCAAGAAAACGCCCCAAAAAAACCAAGCATATCCGTTGTGATGCCTGTTTTTAATGGTGAAAAATATCTGTCTGAAGCTATAAAAAGTGTTTTAAACCAAACCTATAATGATTTTAAATTAATTCTTATTAATGATGGGTCAACAGACAACACAGAGCAAATTATTAAATCTTTTGATGATTCTAGAATTGTTTACATAAAAAATGATGGCAACAAAGGCTTAGCATTCTCGTTTAATGCTGGTATCACAAAAGCAATTGGACGTTATATAGCAAGAATGGACGCAGATGATATTTGTGAAAAAAACAGATTTGAAAAACAACTAAACTTTTTAGAATCAAACCCAGATATTGGTATTGTTGGCTCTTCGGTAATAATGATTGATGAAAGAGGAAATAAAATAAAAATATTAAACAGAGAAACTTCTCACATAAATATAAAGTGGTCTAGCCTTTTCTCTACCCCAATGTTTCATCCAAGTGTAATGGGTAAAACAGAAATATTTAAAAATAATCTTTACGATGAGAATTTTAAAAACTCTGAAGATTATGAACTTTGGAGTCGTTTACTTTTTTCAACAAATATTATTTTTGCCAATATTGCAGAGCCACTTCTCCGCTATAGAGTTTACCCAAATTCCTTCACACAAACACTGAATCTTGATAAAAGAGTTATCTCAGCCCATAACACCATAAACAATATTAAACGCTATACAGAACTTAGTATGAAAGCTGAAAAAGCGTTGATAAGAATTCGCCAAGAACGATTGGTGTCTTTGCCTAGATTATTTATTGTTTGGCTAGCATACTTAAAAGCCGCTAAAGATTTTTGTAGGACAGAAAATCTTAATTTCAATACGTCTTTGTCTATTTACAAAAAACTTATCTCTCTGGCTTACTTCCTTATCAAATTCCTTGTTAAGGAGCTTTACCACATATTCAGGTAATACGGCCCTAGGCCCAACTTAAATCAATATTTTTTATTTTATTAAGTAGAATTTTCTTTATAAGTTCTTCTGTTGGTTGTTTTAGAGATGGAATCCTTTCGTGGGTTTCAACAACAATATCCCTTATGCGTCCTGTTAATTTCAAGTCTATCATTTTATTTAATACTTTTACTTCTTCCCCCTCTATATCGATCTTCAACAAACCAATTGGTCTATCTAATGACTCTATGAATTGCACAATATCAAATACCTCACATTCAATAAAATTATCTTTATTAACATTACTTTTTTCTGAAATAAGTGAAGAGGCTGTAGACCATTTGATTGGGTCTTCATTGCTATTCTGGTGCAAATAAATTTTTGAAACACCAGAGTGGTCTGAAACTGCTTTATTTAGACAAATAACATTTTCATTTGTTTTAAACTTTTCCTGTAAAACTTTAAATGCATTTGGGTCTGGTTCGATAGCATATACAAGAACGCCGGGGCGAATCATTTTTCTAGTTACATTTCCAACATTTGCACCTAAATCTATTGCAATTTCTCCTTCAGTTAATTTATTAAACAGTCTTTCGCATTTATTGTCTCTTAAATATCTTCCAACTTTTGGAAAATCATATAGCCATTTTTTCAAATCAATATAGAGTTTGAATATAAGATATTCTAGATTTACCATATTTTTTGTTTTTGGTTTGAATGAATTATTAGAGCCCAAAAAATTGGAGATTTATTTTTTCTATTAAAATCATGCTCTACGGCCAATTTTAATTCTTTTTCATACAAGTCAACATCAAAAGTTGGTTTGGAAAATTTTCTTGAAATTAAAACTGGCCATGTAAAATATTTCCATTGCAATTTTTTACCACTCTTACCACCTAAACCAAAAAGAAAAAAACTTGAGCTGTTATTAAATAGTTTGGTTATTTTTGAAATTGTTCTTGGAACATATTGTCTTATCCCATGAAAAATATACAAAGGAAGACTCGCGCCTGCTGGAAAAATATGAACTTGTATAACTGGTTTATTTGTATTTTTTACATGGTTATTAATTTGTTCAAAAAAGCGAACATCTTCGTCAAAATGCTCTATGGCGCTCTGTGTAATAAACAGGTTTGCGCCTTTTGGAATCAGGGGGCTAATATCGCTTGATTTGGACTCTAAAAGGTGAAAATTGGGGTATTTCTGGCTCAATTCTGCCCAATTTTGCTTGGGTTTAGCGTCTATGCCCACATACGAGGCCACTCTCCCCCCACTAGCCTCAAACAGCCTCACGCCATACCCACCCGAACCACATCCCGTATCAAACACATTAACTTCTCCAAGCTCACTAATAATTTGGTCCCAAGGTAATGTCCACCAAAAAAGATCTGATAATTTTCTACCAACAGAGCTATTTTTATATGTTTTATCCCAATGTTTTTTCCAATCTCCGCCATTAAAATTTCTAATACTTATTCTCTTGTCGAGATTTAAATAGGGGCAAGTGTTGTTTAAAAAATTTAGAAAAAGATAAAAAAACTTTTGGAAAAACCCCAAACCAGTATCAGCATTGTAGTTATGAATAGAAGAAGATTTTATTTTTTGGTGCATATAAAGAAAAGGTCAAAACCGAAAAAATTTGGAGAGAACTTGGCTAATTTTTTATACTTACCCAACCCCACTATTTCAACTTTATCAAAATATTTTTTTAATATATTTCTAAGCTCTTCTGTATGAAATTGATTTATGTGTGTAGGGTCACTAAGCGGTGTATATTTTTTCTGACCAACTAAATAGCGAAGTCTATTTTTTAAACTAAATGCGTTTGGCACAGAACCCACTAATTTTCCGCCAGAATTAAGGTGTGAATAAATTTTTCCAGTAACAGAATCTGGATTATATAAATGTTCAAGCACTTCTCCAGCAACAACAGTATCAAATTTTCTATCGCTTAACTCTTTCCAATCTCCGTTTAAGTCAATTTTCATTACCTCAATACCTAAATTGGCCCGAGCTTCAGAAAGAGCGGTTTCATCAATATCAACACCTAAAACTTTGTTTGATTTTGAAAAAAAACTAGTTAAAGCTCCATCGCGACAACCTATATCCAATACTTCTTTTCCATCCCCAACAATATTTTTTATAGCTAGTCCCCTTTCATTTTTCATAATAGAAAAACCCTTTTCTCTATTTGTTTTGTGATGTTCTGCGTAAATTGTTTGTAAACCGGTATTCACCCCGTGCGAAACAGGTTGCGGTACATTTTTAAAATCTTCGTCCATTAGCTTCATAATTGTGTATGTTTTAGTAAGCGATACCCATGGTAGTCATTATACTGCAACCTCCGTTTCTAACGGGGTTCATACTTTTAATTCAGAGATTAGCGCGTTGGCAAGGCTTTCCAGGCTATGTTCATTTTTTACAAAATTTATTAATTCTTTTGATATTACAGTTCTTTTTTCATTTGTAATAGAAAGAATTTCTTTAATACCAATTGCTATATCTTTGGAATCTAAGCTACGCAACTGACATAGGTCATCAATTTTACCTTTAAAGGCCGAATTGTATACCAAAATGGGAGTGCCGGATGCGGACGCCTCAAGCATCGTTTTATCTAAACTTCCGTCTGGTGTGAGATTTATATATAAATCATATTTTGAATAAAGCCTCCCAGTTTCATTGTGTCTAATACCAGAAACAAATGTTAATTTTCCTTTATCCACCAAGTTCATCCCTTGGGCCTTAATGCTGGTTTCATATTCTCTTTCTAATTTATTTCCAGCAGAACCAATTATATCCGCATGAAAATTCAAACCTTCTTTTTCTAATAACAAAAGTGTTTCAATAAAAATATGTACATTTTTTATTGGAGAAAGTCGGCCAAAAAACAAAATGGAATTTTTTACAAAATTGGTGTTTACACTTTCATATAAAGAAACATCAATGCCTGCTGGCATTATTTTTGTTTTTTTAAATTTAGCTGTATATGAACTTGGAGATGTGCAAAATACTTTATTAGCTAAAAACACGGCTATATTGGTAAGAAATGTGCCCTTTGGGTGATTTCTCCACATTATCGACTTCTTTCCAAACACCCTCCAAATAAGCCCTCCCAACAAAAGATACTCCTCATTCATATGAACAAACACTGAGTCATAGTTTTTTATCTCTCTTACAATATAGGTCAGAAATTTAAAAGCATACTTAACCTTTGATTCTCCATTCTCTTTTCCTAATGACAAAACTTTTACATTTTCGGGAAAAGCGTACTCACCTTTATACAAACAAATGACTGTCACAAAATCACAACGCTTTGCCAATTCCTCAACCCAACGATGAAAAAAACCAAGAACAGTATCTTTTTTATCTATCTTTTGTGTTATTACTAAAATTCTCATCCCGAATGAAATAGGAAGCGCTTTAGTCTCGAAGCCAAATAACGCTTACCTGTGCCTGATTTAAGGTAAATTTCTCTCGACCTAGCATCATTTTCATCAATACATGCTTCATAATAAACAAGTTTATATGGTCCACGACCTTTTGTATACAAAGATCGTCCATTCTGATGTTCCCATAAGCGCTTCCGTAAATTATTTGTAAAACCTGTGTAATATTTACCATCTTTTTTACTTTGTAATACGTATGTATAAAACATAAGTAATTTCATACGGGACTCATTGTTTTATTAGCTTACGCCATTCCTCGCCTTGAATTTGGAGAAATTTTTCTTTAGAAACAATTAGGCTGTCTATTACCCTTTGTGCAGAGATTCCCATAATTGTTCTTTTTTCTTGATCAAGTAATATTTTTGCTTGCTCAAATAATTTTTCATCATCTCCAACGGGCGCAATGAGGGCGGAATTTAATTTAGCTAAATCATGCGAAACTCCAACATCTGTAGAAAGTATTGCCCGCCCCGCAAGCGCAGC
>CAYNNE010000008.1:0-572 GCA_964398725.1 uncultured Candidatus Saccharibacteria bacterium | reverse complement strand
AAAAAAACTTGTCTGTAAATACAGATGCGCAGAAGCAAAATAATCTTTAGTGTCTTCTTGCCAACCTTCAAATGAAACCTGTTCTCTAATTCCTAGTTTTTGAGAAAGTTTTTCTAGTGTTTTCCTTTGTGAGCCATCTCCAACAATAATCAGGCCAGCTCGTGGCTCAATAGTTAAGATATTTTTCAAAAGCCTTATCGCTTGTGCAACATTTTTTTCTGACTCCAACCTTGCGACTGTTAACATAATAAAACCAAACCCGGGGTATTTATTTGGAAGAAAACTTCTATTTCCATAATCAAGAGGTTTTTTAATAGCTATGGTTATAACAGCAGACTTAAAGAAATTTGGTTTTGAGGAAGAAGTAGCTGAACAAACAAGAGGCATATTCATAAAAACGGGATTCCCAAATCCAGCTAGAAGATACAGGCTGCATTACGAGGGCTACAATATTTCCATAGAAGAGCCGTATTTTTTCATTCTGCATTATTTGAGGTATTATTCAGGCTTTCCATATATAGACAAGATAACAGACATTTTTGCTGCTGCTGAAAATTCCGCTTTTTTCGGAG
>CAYNNE010000007.1:16589-22203 GCA_964398725.1 uncultured Candidatus Saccharibacteria bacterium | reverse complement strand
TGAAATAGGTTTAACTTGAATGGATTGAGAAACTACTGTGTTAAAATACTACCAATTGGTAGTATTTTAACACAAGACCAGTTTTCAATTTTTTAGTGTTTTTAATATAAAAAACTGTTTTGTTGTGGGTTATAATTAATTCGATGTCTTTTCGATTACAAAGAACTCGTGTGGGTGTCCTTCGTGGTGGCGTGGGTTATGAATACGATATTTCTTTGCGCACTGGTGCATCCATTTTAAAAATCTTGCGCGAAGATAAAGATGAAAAATACGACCCAATAGATATTCTTATAGATAAATCAGGTGTTTGGCATATGAATGGCTTACCTAGGCGCCCAGAAGAAATAGTCACAAATGTAGATTTGATGATAAACGCTTTGCACGGGCCATTTGGCGAGGGTGGTTATGTTTCAAAAATTTTAGATTCTTTTAAAATCCCACACACAGGACCGTCGGCTTTTGCGGGAGGTCTTTCTCAAAATAAACATCTAACAAAAGATTTTTTGAAAAACGAAGGTATAAAAATGCCTTACCACGAGCTAATCAGAAAAGACAAATTTGGTGCTGAAGCCATTTCTGAAACATTTCGTTCCGTGCCAATGCCAGCCATTGTGAAGCCAGCAGATTCTTCTTTGTCTTTTGGTGTTTCGATTGCACAAACACCTCTAGATTTAGAACGTTCAATTCATAGAGCTTTTAATTTTTCTCCAAATGTAATGGTTGAAGAGCATATTCCGGGCGTCGAGGTAACCTGCGGAGTTATAAGAGATTTTCGCGGAGATAAATTTTATGCGCTAATGCCCACTGAAGTAATGCGTGGGGATATGATGCAATTTCGTACACCAGCAAGAATTAGCCAAAAAATAAAAGAGACAATAGTGGAAACGGCCAGAAAAGTGCACGACAAATTAAATTTGGGGCCTTATTCTCGTTCAGATTTTATCATTCATCCGAAAAGGGGAGTTATGTTTTTGGAAGTTAATGCTCTACCACCTTTTCATGAAAAATCTCTTTTCAATGAGGGCTTAAGTGCTGCGGGCGTTACCCCAGAGCAATTTTTAGAGCATATAATTTTGATTTCTTTGAAATAGTTTTCATACAAAAAATCAGGGCGGGCATTTTTCAATGCCCGCCCTTTCGTACCTCGGCTTTATTACGCCGTCTTCAACCTCTCTGCATCATGAGCTTCCAGCCGACACCAGAAGCAGGTGTCGTCGCCGAGCGAGTACTCATCGTGTTTTTCGCAGTGAGTGGTGTCGCCGTTAGGCTTCATCTCCACCCCAGCTTCGTTCACGATCTTGAACGGCTCTCCATCACGCTTTCCGGCTCGAATGAACTGTCCGTATAGCTGGGCCGCCTCGTAAGGAGCCCAGAAGGGATCTTCGCCCCCAGCATCGTCGCGGAGGGACCACTGTTCTCTGTAGTCCCTCGTCTGGCTTTCAGGCCAGACATCCCAATGCTTGTCGTACTGCTTGCCATCGTCGCCGATGCCACGAAGGCTCTGTGCCGAAACCGGCTTCTGTGAAAACTCTCCCAAAACCCCGTCCTTGATTTCGGTGATTGTGACAATCACTTCCTTCAGGACTTTGACCACCCTTCCTTGCCCATGGCGGAGGGGAGCCAATTGCCAGAGGCAGACCTTCTGGCCGACTTTGTACGGCATCGCGTCGCTCCTGTTCGTTGAAGTTGTACGCCCTGTACCACTGCTTTTTGTATGATAGCATATTTCATAATACTTGTCAAGTATAGTTTTAAGCTCTTTGAAATAAACGAAAACCGCGCAACTAACTAGTTGCGCGGTTGGGTTATTTGTCTCTTTTGAGAAGTCGAAAGGTTACAATTCCAACAGTCCGTTGAGAATTGGGTCTCTTTCGTCGTACAAGTACACCAAAAGCTTAATGAGCTTTGCTTTTGGTAACGACTTAATGTGGCGAACCACACGATTCCTTTGGCGCCGTTCCTTTTGAAGAATTGTCTTACGCATACGGCGAGTATCAGTTCTTTGCTTCTTTTGGGCTTTTAATTCTTCTTTGGGGATATTACGCCCTCCCAAACTCCATACTCCCATGGTGTACTCCTTTACCTGTAGTTGTAGTTGACCCACAGCAGGTTGCCATTTCCGTCTCGAATGACCTTAACGCGAGGATAGCCCCAGTAGAAAGGACTACCATTTGAGTAGAGTTGAATTCCGCCCATTGTCTGCTTGACACGTCCATTATGGACATGAACAATATCGCCTCGAACACTGACACTTAACGGCACCTTACTTTTGTCTGCATCGGGTGTCAGCTCAACTGAGAACGATCCTTCGTGCTCCCAGTAACCTGAGGGATTCTTGAAGCTCTTGATATTCGTGGGGGAAGCACCCATTTTTACCTCGCTATTGGTTTTCTGAATGGCTCTATGCTAAACAATGCGCCATAATTGAATTTTGTCAAGTTATAAATTGAAGGCCCACAAAGTATTTGAATCTAAGTTAAATCAATGTAAAATAGGTCTTTCTGGGCCCTTAGCTTAGTTGGTAGAGCGCCTCATTTGCAATGAGGAGGTCATCGGTTCGAATCCGATAGGGTCCACAAAAATGAACTTTAATGCTGTTCCATCTGAAAAGACAAAAGAAACACTTTTGCAAGAAAAAATGGAGGAGGTATTAAGGTTGTTAGACAGAAGTAATGAAGGGGTGGATAAAAAAATAATTGAGACCGTTGCGGTACTTAATTTATTAAACATTCCAACATGTGGTTCTTGCGAAGGACATTTGGATCATGGAAAAACCAATCCATGGGTTCAGATTGTGGCCTTAAATGAACCAGAAAAAAGATGGTTGGATGAGTCTGCGGAGGAAGAAACTCCAGAATATATAGAATGGGATGAGGAAAACAAAAAATTGGCATTGATGTTGATTAATTGGATTGGTGAGTTTTATGAAAGACAAGAACCTAATCGAGAAACACAAATTACTTTTCAGCGTATTGGTGGGTTAGCTGGCGTCCTCCAATCTGGCCCTAGCGAAGATGTTTTAGAAGATTTTGGCAGTTGAGAAGACGAAACGAAACCAAAGAGATTAAAATCTAAACAAGAAGAGATGAAAAGATTTACTGATTTTTTGAAGGAGAAAATCAAATAAACAAAAAATCACCCAATTGGGTGATTTTTTGTTTATAAGTTCTAAGAACTTATTTCAAGTGTGCGGATACAAGCTTAGTCATTTCAAACATTGTAACTTCGCTCTTTCCTCCGAATAGCTTTTTAAGCTTTTCGTCTGCCAAGATATTTCTCTTGTTTTTTGGGTTCTGAAGATCGTATTTCTTTATGTATTCCCAGATCTTCTTTACTACCTGTCCTCTAGGCATAGGACCTGCTCCTATAACAGCTTCTAAATCTGCAGAGAGATTCATAGGCTTTAATAGTGCTGGATTGGCTTTTCTAACCATGTAAATTTAATTTATTTCTTATTATTAACTGGACTTGCCTATCATATACCAGAGGATTTAGCTTGTCTCACCCCGCAAGGGCAAACCTGTATATAGAAAATAGGGGTAGCTTTTTTATCAAAGTGTGCTATAATAGGGGTATGGACGAAAAAATAATTGGTTATTGCGTAAAGTGCAAAGAAAAGCGCGAGATGAAGGATGTCGCAAAGGTAGAAATAAAGCCAGGACGCCCAGCCGCGAAAGGTACTTGCATCGTATGTGGTACAGGAATGTATAAAATACTTCCAGGAGTTAAAAAAGTTTAAAAATAATTTAGATAATCAAAAAACCCGCACACAGAGCGGGTTTTTTGATTTATAATTGCTTTATGAGGAAGAAAAAAATTTTTATATTGCTTGGCCATCCAGATAAAGACAGCTTAAATGGAACTCTTGCGGGGGAGTATGAAAGAGGGGCAATGGACGCTGGGCATGAAGTTCGCAGACAAAATATTGGGGATATGGTTTTTGATCCGATTCTTCATCATGGTTATAAGGAGATTCAAAAACTTGAGCCAGATTTAGTAGCGTTTCAAGAAAATGTTAGATGGGCAAATCATTTCGCAATTTTTTATCCTTCTTGGTGGTCCACAATGCCTGCTATTTTAAAGGGGCTTTTTGATAGAACATGGATGCCGGGTTTTGCGTATAGGTTTGTAGCAGGAGGACAACTTTGGAAAAAATTATTAAAAGGAAAAAGCGCGAGTGTGTTTGTGACATCAGATTCGGTGCCTTTTATACAAAGAATGATATTTGGTGATACGACTAATGAAATCAGAAAGGGGATTTTATGGTTTTCTGGATTTAGTCCCATTCGGGTTAGAAAATTTGGATATTTAAAACACTTCGGTATTTGGAGAAGAGATATGATGAAAAGAAGAGTGTACTGGTTAGGAAAAAGAGGAAAATAAAAATACTAAAAAAACATAAAGGGCGAGAGTTTTACAACTCTCGCCCCTTCCGGTTTGTGCTACGACTTTTTTCGACTGCCTGCTCTCTTCATGTGCGCTGTCCTTGCGGTTCGAATGTCGCATTCGCAAGGAGTTCCCAGCTGATGCCTCAAGGTGTGCAATGTGCATTTGGAGATTCCAACAACCCTTCGTCTTTCAACAAGAGAAAGACCTTCAAGATAAGCTTGGTCTTGCGGGTCAGTGAATGTGGGCAGAGACTTGAAAAGAGTAAGGGTCATCTACTTCTCCTGTGGGGGTGGGGTTTAAAGAATCCTACGAAACAGTTCGAAATTCGTTGAAGTTAATTCGAGTTGTTGTTTTTCGGTGATTCTTCCCATTGCGCCATCGTCGCTATTAGCGCTGAAAAAGACCTCCTTCACTTCTGTGTGAGAAGTTGCGAAAGGTGAACCTGAGGCTTTTTCAGTTACAACTCTCGTGTAGCGATACATATAGTCAGGCACATTCAACTCCTTGTAATCAAAGACCTTTTCTAGGTAAAGGATATTGCCTTCAATTATTAAAAAAATCAAACCAGAATTTGTTGATACCGCATATTTACACTTATAAAAAGAAACCGCCCATAGGATGGCGGTTTCTTTTTGAGTTAGTACCTAGCTTGTGATTTAGAGTGGTGTTGCAACAAACTCAGGTGTTGATTGTGTATTTCCTGACGCATCCGTTGATTGGATGATGAAGTGATAAGGAACTCCAGAGGTTAAATTAACCGCCTGAAGCGCATGTTCTTTAACGAGATTACTTGATGAAACTGAATTGGTTGTTGTAGCCGTTAGCACAAGAGGAGTAGTTTTTGAATAGAAGATTTTTGAATTTGTAGATTCATTAGTTTTCCATGCAACATTTACCGTTGAGGTGCTTACCAAGACGACTACA
Source organism: uncultured Candidatus Saccharibacteria bacterium (assembly GCA_964398725.1). GTDB lineage: Bacteria > Patescibacteriota > Minisyncoccia > Phycocordibacterales > Zambryskibacteraceae > 12-FULL-44-12b. The sequence goes on along the minus strand of CAYNNE010000007.1, from coordinate 16,890 downwards.
TTACTTACGACTGGCGCTACTGTGTCGGCATTAATTGCAAGAGTGGTGAAGGATATTTCAGAAGAAGTGCTGGTATTTTGAGAAGAATCCTTGGAGCGCACCATTACATAGTAAGTGGCGTTAGGCAAGAGATTTTTTATTACTACCTTATGTTCTTTAGATTTATCATTTTTAGTTACACTTGCTGTTGTGGTGCTGTTAATGTTTACAGGAGAATTATTAAACCCGCATGATAATTTGTGCCTTGTTGGGTCACCTGTCGATAGAGTTTCTTTTGATAACTCTTCCATGCCTGGTGCTG
>CAYNNE010000007.1:14931-16579 GCA_964398725.1 uncultured Candidatus Saccharibacteria bacterium | reverse complement strand
GAATTATTACTCCAAAAAACAACACTATTTGTCTTTTCATTTGTGTTCCATGTCACTACTGCATCTGTAGTACGTGCTTTTACAGAAACATTAGTTATAACAGGAGCTATTGTGTCTGGGGTGCTTGTTGCGTTCCAACCAATTTTCTTTCCGATTCCAAATGGTAAGAAACAATTGCCAAAGAAGCTAATTTCGCCTTTGGTTTTAATAAACCCAGGGGCGATAAGGTGTCCGAAGGCTCGCAAACAAGAATCTTTCTTATCTTTTTCTTGTTCGTTTTCATTTTTATTTTCATTTTTATTTTGATCTTTTTCCTGTTCTCTTATTTCACTTTTTTCTTCACCATCGTTGCTTTTGTTATTGTCATTATCTTTTGCGAAGGTCATTGCTGGAGATAAAAACAACGAAAAGAGAAGGGTGAAAATTACGAAATTTTTTGGAAATTTGTTTAACATAATCTATAAATTTACTTAATTGATAATTTTAGTATGGGGGTAGCGGGCTTTCTTTCTTTAATGAACCGCTACAAGCTAAGACGGCTAATACCTAATAGTCTTTCATAGGCATAATCTTCTGCATATAATACGATGTGAGCAACCCTTATCTTTTTGAAAGAAAAGGTTGTTTGATTCGTTATGACTATTGATGATCAAGAGAAAAAATTTACCGATCTATATGAAAAAGAATCAAACTCTTTATTTCGCTTTTGCTTACTCCGAGTATCAGAAAGAGAGCAGGCGCTTGATATCACCCAAGAGGCATTTATGCGTCTCTGGAAAGCCTTTATGGCTGAAAAACCCGTCGATAACCCAAGAGCATTTCTTTTCACAATTACCAGAAATCTTATTATTGATTGGTATAGGAAAAACAAGGCCGTCTCTCTGGAGAGTTTTTCAGACGAGGATAATGAGTTTGATTTTCCAGATGAGTCAGCTCTTGGGAATATTGAACTTGGGGCAGAAGCGGGGCGAGTTATTTCTATGATTAATAATTTGGAGCCAATCTATAAAGAAGTTGTTTATTTGAGGTTTGTGGAGGATTTGCCACCAAAGGAGATAGCAAATATTTTACAAATAAATACCAATGTTGCTTCGGTGAGAATAACTAGGGGTATGGAAGCATTGAGAAAGTTGATGAATTTAAATAACGATTCAAAAATATGAACCAAAACGAATTTAAAAAAGGAATAGAAGAGATAAAAAAAATAAAAATTACAGGAGAAGAAAAAACTGCAATGTTAAATAAGATTTTTTCTACCCCAATACCTTCACCATATTCTCGTTTCTCAGGAATCTTTTTCCTTGCAAAGGATAGGCGTTTGATTGCTACAGCATTTTCTATAATTGTGTTTTTACTACTTGGTAGTGGGGTGGTATATGCGTCAGGAGAATCTCTACCAGGAGATTTTCTCTATCCAGTTAAAACTAAAATAGTTGAGCCGGCCATTGGAGTATTAAAAAGGACCCCTATAACAAAAGCAGAGTGGGAAGTGAAGAAAGTATCAAAGCGCATTCAAGAAGCGGAAGTTTTATCTAACACAAATAGACTTACAACAGAACATACGGATGAATTGGAACGCGATATTAAAAAAAGCAGTGATAATTATGTGTCTGAAATTAAAAAAGTTGCTTCAACAACCAAACCAAAA
>CAYNNE010000007.1:0-14921 GCA_964398725.1 uncultured Candidatus Saccharibacteria bacterium | reverse complement strand
ACGCGATGATTTAAAAACAAAAATTGAAATTGTTGAACAAGAAAAGAGTGTTGAAAAAGAAAACAAAAATCTTCAAAAAATAGATAAAGACATTCAAAAAGAAAACCTAAAAAAGCTCAGAAAAACTGCAATTGACGGCCTAGATAAAAGTGAGAATAAAGAAAAAAGTAAAAACAAAGCCGACCGCTAATTTTGTGGTGTATTGGTTGCATATAGGTTAATTTTGTGATGTACTAGGTAGAGGTTAGTGTATTAGTCATAAAGACTATATAAAATAGAACATTAACAACCAGAAACAAAAGGAAACAACAAATGTCCAACGTCTACGAAGAACTGAAAGGGAGGGGTTTCATCAAGCAGGAGACAGCGCCTGTTGAGATTTTTGACCGGCATACTCTAGTAGAGACCTTGTCACTCGAATCCTTGTTAGACACAGGGAAAGTCACATTCTATGTCGGCTTCGATCCAACTGCAGACAGCATGCACGTTGGGCACCTGTTGCCGATTATGGCAATGACCCATCTGCAAAGGGCTGGTCATATGCCCATTGCAATCATTGGTGGTGGAACCACCATGATCGGGGATCCGAGCGGTAAGACGCAGATGAGACAAATGCTTTCAAAAGAAGACATCGCGAAAAACGGTAGTCTTCTCTTGGAGCAACTCAAGAGATACTTGTCTTTCGGTGATAACGTTGGATTGTTCCTAAACAACGCAGATTGGTTGTTGCCTCTCAACTACATCGAGTTTTTGAGGGACATCGGGCGATTCTTCAAGGTAAACGAGATGATTCGCACTGAAGGCAATAAGATTAGATTGGACAGAGATGAAGGCTTGTCCTTCATCGAGTTCAACTATCAATTGCTTCAGGCGTATGATTTCCTCGTCTTGTACGAAAAGCACGGGTGTACAGTGCAAATGGGTGGCGACGACCAGTGGAGCAATATCCTTGCAGGTATTGACCTCATTAGGAAGGTGACGCAAGGAAATTCCCACGGCTTGACGTTCCCACTTCTCACCACTGCGCGTGGTCAGAAGATGGGCAAGACAGAGTCTGGTGCGGTTTGGCTTGATGCGGCGAAGACCTCGCCCTTCGAGTACTACCAGTACTGGATTAATTCTGATGACAGAGATGTGGAAAAGTTTTTGAAATTTTTCACCTTCCTGCCTTTGGAAGAAATCGCCAAGCTCTGCGAACAAGGCGGGCACCATTTGCGGGAGGCAAAAGAAGTTCTTGCTTTTGAGGCAACTAAAATCACTCACGGTATTGATGAGGCGAAAAAAGCCCAAGCTTCATCAAGGGGGTTGTTTGGTGCCGATGGTGGGGATCTGTCGCATGTTCCGAGCACCACTTTCACCAAATCTGAAATAGACGAGCTGAAACTCACCGAAGTTCTCGTTAGGGTGGGCTTCTCCAAGTCAAAAACAGAAGCGGCAAAGCTCATCAGGGCCGGTGGTATCTACATCGACAATAAAGCCGTAACGGATACTGGGGTCTCATTGAGTCAGTTTGTGACAGACGACTCCACGGTTCTTTTGAGAAAAGGAAAGAAGACTTACCACAAAGTTGTTGTTGGATAACTAGGGGTAGGTGCCCGAGCGGTTAAAGGGGACTGACTGTAAATCAGTTGGCGTGAGCCTACAGAGGTTCGAATCCTCTCCTACCCACCAGCTTGTATGGTTGTCTGTTGGGTCAGAGGGCGTAACTATTGCAATAGTTACGCCCTCTTTTTTTAATTTTTAATTTTTAATTTAAAGTTGCTACTAATTTTAAGAACAGGTTGATTGATTAAGATTTACAAATATAGTAAGCTCAAAAGCAGATTGGTCTCAGTTCGGGACCATTTTTGTCACCTTAGCAAAGGAGATACAGGTGAACACGCTCATATTGCTGGCCGGTTTGCCTGGCTCAGGCAAAACGACGATTTGTCGGCGAATGCACGAGTTGGGGTGGGCAACGCGCGTTGATGTTGACCATCATAAGCGAATCAGGGCTGATCCAAAGAAGGTGACTGACGAAGTTGATCCCCCAGAAGTGAGGTTGCTTTATTGCCAGGACGCTCTAGAAGAAGCCCTTTACAAGTTTGATAGCGGGGCTTCAATTGTAATAATGGATGAAGTTTATCCATATCACTCAGTTCGCTCACAGATGGAAGCTTTCTGTGTCGAGCAGAAGGTTGATGTGCAGTGGGTTGAGGTGCGTTCATCGGTGAATACTGCAGTTGCTCGTCTCTCTGCTCCAAGGGAAGGACACCTTCTTCATACACCAGAAATCGCCACGAAGATTCACAATATGTGTGCAGAAGCTTTCGAAGAGTTTCCGGAAGGCACGAAGAACCACACTGTTGTGTATAACGAGGATGGTTCAAGTATCGATTCTTTGGTGGTCGAAGTACTCAGGTTAGCTAAAGGCTAACCAATATGGGCTGGTTGTGGTTTTAAACCGCAACCAGCCTTTTGTGTAATTAGCGTTAGAATATAATAAGTCTCAAATTTATATAAAATATGACAAAAAATAAATCTACACTTAACGTGATGATTCAATCAGCATACGAAGCTGGGGGGATACTTAAAAAGGCTTTTGAAAATAGTGTCGTAAAAGAATTAAATAAAGGTAAAGACAATTACGATGTATTTTCCAAAGCAGACACAGATTCTGAAGAAACGATTATTAAAATTCTAACCACTAAACTGCCTAAAATAAACATTTTAAGCGAAGAGAAAGGATTTATTGATAAAAAATCACCAGACACAATTGTGGTGGACCCACTTGATGGCAGTAGCAATTTTCTGCTTGGTTTACCACATTTTTCTGTATCACTCGCTTGTCTGCATCAAGGAGAGGTCGTTTCATCCGTTGTATACAACCCAATTTTAAACAAAATGTATTTTGCGGAAAAAGGAAAAGGGGCTTTTCTTAATAAAAAAAGACTAAAGTTTTATTCGAACAGAAAATCTTCATATATTTCTATAAATTTTTCTCATAGTGCAAAGTGGAATGAAAAAAGAAAATTCTTTGACTGGGCTTACAGCTCCCAATTCGGCAGGGTTATGAATAATTGGTCACCCAATTTAGACTTTTGTTTGCTGGCAGAAGGCAAAATTGACGCTGTCGCTTCTAGGGACAGCCTAATTTATGACTTTAGCCCAGGGTTTCTAATAGCCAAGGAAAGCGGTTGTATTGAATATCCAAAAATGAAAAGAATTACGATCGGACAAAAGAGTACGATAAGGTTCATTATCGGTAGTAGCAAATCATTGTCTACGAAAATATTTAAGGCACTTTAAATCTATCTGATAAAAATAGTTGAGGGGACAGCCAGTCTTGCGCACAGGTTAATAAATTTGTGGTATAATAACAAACAATTAGTTATTGATATGACAGAAAAAACAAAAAACTATTTATCAATTTTTGGTCTTCTGTATTGTTCAATCATGCTTGGTACTCACTACATAGTAACCAAGCAGACCTCCACTTTTGTTGATGCTTCAATGTTGACTGCCTTCAGATTTCTAATTGCAGCAATACCCCTATATGTTTATTTACTTTATCTTAAGAAAAACCCCTTCAAGAACATAAAGCCCGGAATTATTCTGGGTTTTTTTCTTTGGTTGGTATTTATTTTGATAGGCGTAGGTTTGAAATACACATCAGCAATAAATACAGGTTTTATAAGCGGTATGTTTTTTGTGTTTGTACCACTTATAAATTATTTTATTTTTAAAAAGCATCTCAAATTATTTTTGTTGCCAGTTATTGTCCTGTCTGTTTTTGGTCTTTATCTTTTGACTGGAAGTTTGAATAATGTAGGTTTTGGTGATTTGCTAATATTTTTGTCAGCCATTTCAACCTCTGTTCACCTAGTCTTGGTCGGGCATTATTCAAAAAAAGAACTCGACCCTATTACTGTGTGTTTTCAGCAATTTACCGTGGTGGCCATACTTAGCCTGATTTACGCCTTAGTTATTGGAAAGTTCAATATTTATGTGCCATCATCACAAATTGGCCCATTGTTGTTTTTGGGAATACTACCCACACTTTCAGTGTTTTTTGTCCAAATGGTTTCCTTAAAACATTCATCAGAAATTACCGCAGCCATTTTATTATCTCTCCAGCCAGGTTTTGCAGCCTTTTTCTCATATTGGTTGGGGGGAGAAAGGTTTACCGTGCTTCAATCAGTTGGTGGAGTTTTGTTATTTACGTCAGCCATTATCTACACTTTTTTGACACAAAAAAAGAAAGAATTAGAAACAATTCAGGTAACGAAATAATTTTTTATAAAAAGAAACCGCCCGCAGAGCGCGAACGGCTCTGGGGGCGGGGCTAGGCAATCTTGCGGTACAACTCGAAAAAAGCAGTGTCCGATGTCTTTTCACCGACCCGTCTTTTTTCAGCCTCAAACCTGTCCATTGCTTTTTGGTCGGTGTCGGCGTCAAAGGTGAGCTCATAATACTCACCATCAGCAATGTAGCTTATCTTGTACTTGGGCATTCGCGCTCCACGGGTTTTGGGAAAGGATCTTTTTAGTAATCTACATTGTTTTTAAATCTTGTCAAATATTCGATAAAGAAACAAAATTGAGTTATAGTTTTCAAACTTATGAAATTATCCATAGGAATTGTAGGACTTCCGAATGTTGGTAAATCAACTCTTTTTAACGCGCTTACAAAAAAGAGTGTGCCGGCAGAGAATTATCCTTTTTGCACCATTGATCCATCGGTGGGCATTGTTCCTGTACCCGATGAGCGTTTGGCAAAGCTCACAGAAATATCGGAGTCAGAAAAAACTATTCCTGCTGTAATTGAATTTGTGGACATTGCAGGGCTTGTTAAAGGCGCAGCTGAAGGCGAAGGTCTTGGAAATAAATTTCTTACAAACATTCGCGAAGTGGACGCAATTGCAGAGGTTGTTCGCGTGTTTAAAGATGACGACATTATTCATGTAGCAGGCAAAGTGAATCCACTAAATGACATTGAAGTTATCAATCTTGAATTAGTGCTTGCAGATGAACAAAGTGTTTCAAAACGCCTTTCCAATTTACAAAAAGATGTTAAGACAGGGAATAAACTCGCTATTGCAGAAGAGGTAGTTTTGAAAAAAGTTGAAGCGGTTTTACTTGAAGGGAAACTTGCTCAAACGCTTAATTTAACAAAAGAGGAAAAAGAAATAATAAAGGGAATGTGTCTTCTTACAATGAAGCCAATTCTTTATGTTTTGAATAATTCAGCAGCGAGCGAAAATGATGAGGAAGCGAAATCAAAAATTCCTGGAATGTTCGTAGAGATTGACTCTGTATTTGGAACAGGTCTAGATAATTTGATTAAGAAAAGTTATGAGCTCCTAGGCCTAGAGACATATTTCACAACAGGAAAAGACGAAACTCGTGCGTGGACTATTGAAAAAGGTTCAACTGCACCAATTGCAGGCACTGCAATTCACACAGATTTTAAAGATAAATTTATTCGCGCAGAAGTGGTTTCTTATGAAGATTTAATTTCAGTTGGTTCATACGCCAATGCACGAGAGAAAGGGAAGTTAAGAGTGGAAGGGAAGGAATATATAGTGAAAGACGGTGATGTGATTGAGTTTAGGATATAAAACAAAGGGCACACGCAAGAAATTGCGTGTGCCCTGTAAGTTCACTGCTAGTTCGCTTTTCTCGCCTTCTTGCGACGGCGGCGGACTAAGGGTTTCTGGTTGAAGTGGGCACAACGGCAGAAAAGCGAGCCGTGATGACATCTGCGGCAAATTACCTTTCGGGCCATCTTTCATCACCTCCTTGTGGGTCAATGTTTGTCTCGTGTTAATATAGCAGAATGGAACCAAATAAAACATCAAAAGTTCTCAAATGGTCGCTAATTATTGGAATGGTAATAGTTATCAACCTTTTCTTTAATTATGCGCTTTCGCTCATTTATAAACAGCCAGATTTTATAAAATTTTGCCCAAATACCGAACAGGTAGTAGAAGCCAACACAAAAAACTCTTGTGTATCAAAGGGTGGTCAGTGGAATGAAAACAATTATTACGCTCCACAAAAAACAGAGGCAACGGGCTATTGTGATTTGCAGTTCACATGTAGACAAAATTACGATGATGCACAAAAAACATACGACCGAAATGTTTTTGTCACTTTAGTAATTCTTGGAGCGCTCTGTGTTGCCGGTGGAAACTTCTTTAAAGGCAATATGACAATAGGTCAGTCACTCTCTTTGGCTGGCGTACTCTCATTCATTGTTGCTTCAATGCGTTATTGGGGTTCAGCAGATGATTCTATAAAGGTAATAATTCTTGGCATAGCATTAGCAATTCTTGTTTGGGTGGCACTCAAGAAGTTTCGCGATTAAAGTCGCTCGCTAATAGTTTCGGCGAACGCGCATAAAACCCCCAGCGGGGGTTTTTGCTATGCTCATCTCGCCAGACCCAATGGCGTAGCCATTGCTATCTGCACTCGCTCGGATTTGTAGTATAAATACTGCAAATCTCTCGCTTCGTTTGATAGATCAAGAGTTTTAGATTGTACTACCAAGCATAGTGAGTGAAATATAAAACTATAGTTTTATATTTCCGAATGAGCGAAGGTAGAAATGAGCAAAGCTCATTTTCTCACCATGCTGGCTCGATTCCGCAATGTTCGGCGAAACTTTTAGTTCGCTTAAAAGTCCAAAGAAAAATGCTATATTTTGCTGTATATGAGCAAATACGACCCAGCCAAAATAGAGAAAAAGTGGCAGAAAGTTTGGGAATCTAAAAAGCCGTATAAAGCCGTAGATAAAGGAGAAAAAAAGTTTTACGCATTAATGGAGTTTCCATATCCCTCTGGAGATGGGCTTCACACTGGCCATGTTCGAGGTTATACCGCAATGGACATAGTTGCGCGCAAAAGGCGTACGCAGGGATTTAATGTGATGTTTCCAATTGGTTGGGATGCATTCGGCTTGCCTACAGAAAACTATGCTATTAAAACTGGCATTGCCCCTGAAAAAGTAACAAAAACAAACACTGATAATTTTAGAAAGCAGTTTAAATCTCTTGGAATGTCTTTTGATTGGTCGCGCGAAGTAAATACAACAGATCCAAAATATTACAAATGGACTCAGTGGATTTTCTTACAGCTTTTGAAACACGGACTTGCTTATAAAGCAAAATCAGAAATTAATTGGTGTCCTAAAGATAAAATTGGTTTAGCAAATGAAGAGGTGGTTGATGGTAAATGTGAAAGGTGTGGTGCTGTTGTTGAAAAAAGAGAGAAAGAGCAATGGATGCTTGCCATCACTAAATACGCAGAGCGTTTGCATAAAGATTTGGACGATGTTGATTACCCAGAGCGAGTAAAAATTCAGCAAAGAAATTGGATAGGAAAAAGCGAAGGGGCGGAAATAAGTTTTAAGCTGAAAGCTGGAAGTGATAAGGAAATAAACTATGTCCTTTTACATGGATATACAGGTTCACCAGAGGCAAATTTTTTTCCATGGCTTCGTAAAGAATTAGAAAACACTGGTGCAAAAGTATATTGCCCAGTTCTGCCAAACACCGATGACCCAATAGTTATGAATCAGGTCGAAGCTGTATTGAAGGACATTCCGTTTAATGAAAACACAATTTTAATTGGGCACAGTTTAGGAGGGGTTGTGGCTCTTAAAATTTTAGAAAAACTTTCTAAACCAATCAAAAATACTATCTTAATTGGTTCATATATAGAAAATAGATTTTTGGACGAAGATTTTCCAGCCAAGGCTTTTGATTGGAAATTTGATTTTGAGCGTATCAAAAAAAATGCAGGCAATGTGTCTCTATTAAGAGACTTGAAAGACATTTCAGTGCCACAAGACAATACCTTCAAATTACACCAGAAAATCGGTGGCCAGCTATTTGATTATGTTGCCCAAAAACCACACTTTTGTGGCGAAATAGAACCAGAGGTACTAGGTCATTGTATTGATGTAATAAAGGTATTCACGACCCGACCAGATACAATTTTCGGTGCGACATATATGGTGCTTGCGCCAGAGCACGAGCTTGTTAAAAGGTTAGCAATTACAAACAGGGAAGAAGTTGAAAATTATATTGCTCAATCTAGAAAGAAAACAGAAATAGAAAGAACAACTGAAGGTAAACAAAAAACAGGGGTTGAATTAAAAGGAGTAAAAGCAATTAATCCAGCAAACAAAGAAGAAATTCCAATATGGATTGCTGATTATGTTTTGCCTCACTATGGGACGGGCGCAATTATGGCAGTTCCATCAGACGACGAGCGAGATAATGAGTTTGCTCAAAAGTACAACCTGCTAATTGTTAAAGATTACAAAAAAGCAGGCTTTGAAGATTTTGGCAAAAAAATTACTCGTTTCAAACTTCGTGATTGGGTTTTTTCAAGACAGCGATATTGGGGCGAGCCAATTCCAGTAATACATTGTGAAAAATGCGCCCTAAGCAATCCTGCCGGGCAAGGAATCGTGCCAGTGCCTGAAAAAGATTTGCCTGTAAAACTTCCTAAAGTTAAAAAATATACCTATACAGATACTGGGGAGTCGCCATTAGCTAGTGTGTCTAAGTGGGTAAATGTGAAGTGTCCACAATGCAAGGGTCCTGCAAAAAGAGAAACCGACACAATGCCAAACTGGGCTGGCTCAAGTTGGTATTTTTTACGATACATAGATCCTAAAAACTCAAAAGAATTTGCCTCAGAACAATTATTAAAATATTGGCAACCAGTTGATTGGTATAACGGAGGAATGGAGCACACCACACTTCACCTTCTTTACTCTCGTTTTTGGAATAAGTTTTTATATGACCAAAAACTTGTACCAACAAGTGAGCCATATATAAAAAGAACTTCGCACGGACTTATCTTGGCGGAAGGGGGAGTGAAGATGTCTAAATCTTTGGGTAATGTGATAAACCCAGATGGAATAGTGAAAACATACGGCGCCGATACACTACGCCTTTATGAAATGTTTATTGGGCCATTTGAACAAGCTGTTGCTTGGTCGTCGGATTCCATTATTGGACCAAGAAGATTTTTGGAAAAAGTTTTTGTGCTTGTTGAAAAAGTAAAAAATGAAGGTTCTTTGCTTGACCAAAGCACTTTTGAAAAGACAATTGAAAAAGTCGGGAAAGATATTGAAGAGATGTCGTTTAACACAGCAATTTCACAACTGATGATTTGTGCTAATGCGCTGGATAAAGAAAAAGAAATTCCTCAAAAAGATTTTGCAAGATTTATTCAAGTACTTGCTCCATTTGCACCCCATATTTCTGAAGAGTTGTGGCAGACGATTGGAATGAAAGGCTCAGTACACCAGTCAGAGTGGCCCACAGCTCAAAAAGTTTCAGAAAGTGAAGTTATTAAAATTGCCGTACAGATAAATGGGAAAGTAAGGGGTACTGTTGAGACCTCAAGTGGGGATACCGAAGATAGTATAAGGAAGTTGATTGAATCAGACGAAGGCTTAAAAAAACACATAACTGGACCCATAAAAAAGGTCATTTACATTCCTGGAAAAATCATTAGTATCGTTATTTAAGAGTAAATAAAGTGAGTTTTTAGATTTGCTTGACTCTATTCACGATAAGTGATACAAATAACCTATACAAATTACACAATATGGCAACCAAAACAGCAAAAAAGGCCTCAATTAAGCCCAATTTCAAGCCAAAACAGGTGGTTAAGAAGCTCCTTTTGAGCCTTCCACCAAGGGCTAGAGACATCGTTACAAAGCGCTATGGGCTAGGCACAGATACAAAACCAATGACCCTTGAGGCCATTGGAAAGAAGTATGGAATCACTCGTGAAAGAGTCCGCCAGATTGATGAGTATTCTTTGAATAATATTCGTAAGTCAAAAGAATATAAGAGCGAAATAACTACTTTTGAAGAATTAAAAGCAATTTTAAGAAAACTTGGAGGCATTATTGCTCACCAAGAACTAATGGAAGCATTTGGTACAGAGTCTTCAATGCAAAACCATATTCACTTCTTACTTATTTTAGGCGAGCAATTTACAAAAGAAAAAGAAGACGAACAATTTAGACATCGTTGGCATATAGATGGAACACTTTCAAAAAATGTCCAAGGAGCACTAGAAAAGCTTTATGGTTCTCTTGATGACAATGAACTTGTACCTGAAGGAGAGTTGGTAAAGAACTTTCTGGAATATGTAAAAGATCTTAATGATGAATATAAAGACGAAGAGATTATAAAGCGTTGGCTAAATGTTTCTCACAAAATTGGAAAGAATCCATTGGGCGAATGGGGCAAGACTAGCTCACAAAATGTGAAGGCTAAGGGTATAAGAGATTACGCATACTTGGTTATCAGAAGACATGGTTCTCCAATCCATTTTCGTGATGTTGCTCGTGCTATTACAACTTTCTTTAACAAGAGAGCCCATGTGGCAACCACTCACAATGAATTAATCAAAGACGCTCGCTTTGTTCTTGTTGGTCGCGGTCTTTACGCCCTTAAGGAATGGGGATATGCGCCGGGAGTTGTGAAGGATGTTATTGTCTCAATTATTGAAAAGAACGGCCCTCTTGCAAAAGACAAGATTGTTGAAAAAGTTTTGAAAGAAAGATATGTCAAAGAAAACACTATTTTGGTGAATCTTCAAAATCCAAAATTCTTTAAGAAAGACAAGGAAGGGAAATATCACTTTGTAGGATAAAACCCCCACACTAAACAAGCGGAGGCGGTGCTAACAATTCAATTAAATTTTTTAAAATTAGGTTTTTATAAAACTCAATACAGTTATTATGCCTTGGCTCTTGTTTAGTGTGGGGGTAGAATACATGTAAATGTCTGAGTTTCTTACAACAATGCCAGTTCTAGCGCGCATGCTGGAGATATTCTCTACACTATGGACTTTTTGGAGTGTTTGGCTCCCACTTCTCTTAGGTATTACTTTTTACGAAATATGGATGCGCTATGTGCACACAAAATATATATACGAAAGACAAAACATTCTTCTTGAAATAAGAATTCCAAAAGAAATATTAAAATCTCCAATAGCAATGGAAATGTTTTTTAACACCTTGTATCTAACATCCTCCGGCTCTTTCGTGACGGTGTTTCTTAAGGGTTCTGTTAGGCCTTGGTTTTCTTTGGAAATGGTCTCTACTGGCGGAAATGTGCGCTTTTTTATATGGACTCAAAAAGATTTTAAAAATGTTATAGAGGCACAAATGTATTCTCAATATCCAAATGTTGAGATTTATGAGGTGGATGATTATTGTGCTGACTTTGTCTACGACCAAGAAGTTAATAATGTGACTGGTGCACAATTGGGCTTAACCAAAGCAGATCCATATCCAATAAAAACATATGTTGATTACGGACTAGATAAGGATCCCAAAGAAGAATTTAAAATTGATCCAATCACGCCCCTTATAGAATTTTTAGGAAGTCTAAAGCCATTAGAGCAGGCATGTGTACAAATTTTGATTCAAGCACACAAAACCGAAAAAGCACTGGAGGGACGAATTTTTAAGAAAAAAGAAGATTGGAAAAAAGAGGCGAAAGAAGAAATAAAAAAGATTACAAAAAATAGTATTTTTGCTGGTGAAAAAGATAGGGAAGGGAAAGAAGTAAAAATGGAATATGGAAGATTGTCTCCCGCAGAAAAAGACATAGTGGAAGCAATTGAGAGAAGTATTTCAAAAAATGCATTTGAAACAATGATAAGAATTCTTTATATGGCGCCCAAAGAGGTTTTTAATTCAGGAGGAGCGTCCGGCGTGATTGGGGCATTCAGATCTTTTGGTTCACAAAATTTAAATGGTTTTAAAAAACAGTGGGGACCGGGGTATGACTACACTTGGCAGGATCCTCGCAAGAAAACAGAGCATAAAAATAAATTAAAACTTCTTGAAGCCTATAAAATGCGCTCTTTCTTTAATCTTCCATATAAAAATTTTCATGGCAAAGCATTTATTTTAACGACAGAAGAATTGGCAACCATCTTTCACTTCCCTGGAGAAGTTTCCAAAACTCCTACATTTGAGAGAATTCTTTCAAGAAAAGGTGAAGCTCCTGCTAATCTTCCAACATAAAGGACTTGTCCCGTATAAAATCGCGGTTGCAATCCGTGTATATTAAAAGAAAAGCTTGCTAATATAAATTTTGAAATTTATGTACGACGATAATACCGAAAGACCGCGACCTATTTTATTTGGGATGGATCCTGAAATTTTGAAGAAAAAAATACTTGAGTACGAAAGTTTGGTAGTGATTATTTTTCTAGCATTTGCTTTAGTTTTATCAATGTTTAGAGCGCAATCATCAATTAATTACCCTCATTTTTTCTATGTAAAAACGGGCGACACACTCAGTGGTATTGCAAGTAATCTAGATAAATCTGGCTTTATCAAACACCAAGCAATATTTAAGGCATGTGCATATTTGCTAGGCGGAAGTAGGGGACTCAATGCTGGGGTTTATGAATTTGAAAAGCCATTAGGTGCATGCCCACTGGCTCTTAGAATAGTAAAAGGAAACTACTCAATTCACCCCATAAGGACTGTTTTTCAAGAGGGCATAATGAAAAAAGAGATTGCAGAAAAATTAAAAGAACTACCAAAATTTGATGCAGAAAAGTTTTTAGATACAGCAAAAGAGGGGTATCTTTTTCCAGATACTTATTTTCTAAATGCCGATATGAGTGAGGTTGAAATTATTGAAATAATGAAAAATAATTTTGATAAAAAGATTACCACTCTTGAAGCCGATATTAAAAAAAGCAAAAGAACTTTGAAAGATATTATTATTGTTGCTTCCATTGTTGAGCGAGAGACTAAATTTCCTGAAGACAGGGCAAAAGTGGCGCAAGTGTTATGGAAACGCTTAGATATGAAAATGGCACTACAAGCAGACGCAACATTTGCATATATAAATGGAAAAGGAACTTTTCAACTAACAGATGAAGATTTAAAAATTAATTCACCCTATAACACCTACAATCGTGTGGGGCTTCCTCCAACTCCAATAGGAAATCCGGGATTAGAATCTATAAAAGCGACAATCACTCCTAGCAAGACTAATTATTTATATTTTCTTTCAGACAAAGCTGGGCATATGTATTTTGCTAATACATTTGAAGGACATCAGGTGAATAGAGAAAAATATTTGGGCAAATAACTCTTGACATTAGCATTTCAGTATGCCATGCTTAGACTAGCAGTATAAACGCAGTATTTCGGATTGGAGGATAGATGCACACTGGAGTATCAGATGATTTTAAAACAGCGGTTGTCATTGTCGACGAGACAGATTTTCCTGTCGACGCGGGCAACTTGATTCGGGTTGCAAGAGGAACTGAGGCAACGAAACTCGGTGGCGATACGGAGATGTTTATCATCCGCTTTCCGCTTGAGAGGTTTGAGGGGGCGTATGACGAAGCCTCTCTCCGAGGCATTGTCGATTACCAGAACCGAAAGCGTCATATTAAACTCTAGTCATGCTCTTGTGCTATACATTCTGGGCGCCCGTGAACACACGGGCGCCTTTTCGTTTTTATGGTAATGTTTTTGCGTGAATAAGAAACCAAGAGTAATAGTCGGCATGTCTGGGGGAGTAGATTCCTCTGTTTCTGCGTATCTTCTTAAAAAAAGAGGTTTTGATGTTGTGGGGGTTTTTATTGAAACATGGCACCCAGAAGGATTTCCATGTAGTGAAAAAGAAGAAAGAAGGGACGCAGTGCGAGTGTCAGCACATTTAGATATACCTCTTTATACAGTGGATGCTGTAAAACAATACAAAAAATATGTTGCGGATGAAATGATTCGTGAATATAAATCTGGCAGAACACCCAATCCAGATATTCTTTGTAATAAATTTGTAAAATTTGAAACTCTTTTTCAAATCGCCCAAAAACTCAAAGCAGATTTTGTGGCCACGGGGCACTATGCGCATACAAATATAAAAAATGGAGAAGCTGTATTGAGCGAGCCAAAAGATAAAGAAAAAGATCAAACATATTTTCTTTGGGCAGTGCCTAATGAGGATTTGGACAAAATTATTTTTCCTCTTGAAAATCTAACTAAAACAGAGGTGCGAAATATTGCTAAAAAAGCCGGCATTCCTGTGGCAGAAAAAAAGGACAGTCAGGGCATCTGTTTTCTTGGGCCTTTTGATTTAAAAAAATATTTGAAGCTTTCAATCAAAGAAAAGAAAGGAAAAGTATTAAATGAAAAAGGGGAAACAATAGGAGAACACGAGGGCATTTGGTTTTACACGGAAGGAGAGAGACATGGGTTCTCCATAAATAAAAAGGGAACCAATGATGAGCCTTTATACATAATCAAGAAAGATATCAAAAAGAACGTGTTAATAGTTGGTCCACAAAAATCTCTTTCTCGTAAATACACCATTAAACTCACTGATACAGCTTTTCAAAACGAATTACTGATGTGTGAAAATACTCGCGATTGCGAGCAAAACAACACAAAAGAAATTAATTGCGAGGCAAGGTTTCGTTATCGCCAACCAAAACAGAAAGTGAAGTTGTTTAAGGATAAAAAAGACTGGTTTGTTTCTGTAAAAAGTCCCTCCCCTCTAGCTTTTGGCCAATCTGTTGTTTTTTACAAAGGCAATGATGTAATTGGCGGGGGCATATTGGGGCAGTAAAAGTGTGCGGTATAATGACTTTCATATGATGAGACCAATTTTTGTAATAAAGTCTAATGGCCAAAAAGAAGAGTTCGATGAAAGTAAGCTAAGAGAATCTTTAATGCTTGCCGGCGCAAGCGCGCAAAATGCAGAAACTATTGTTGCAGAAATAATTACTGAGCTTTCTGAGGAAGCGAAAACGTCTGATATCTATAAAAAGGCTTTTGAACTTTTGCACAAGATGCATTTACCGGCTGCAAAACGCTATGTATTAAGGCGCGCTGTGTTGGAGCTTGGTCCTTCTGGTTTTCCTTTT
>CAYNNE010000006.1:22264-24329 GCA_964398725.1 uncultured Candidatus Saccharibacteria bacterium | reverse complement strand
CCATACCACCACCAAAACCTCTTACTACATAATATTTAGCATCTCCATTTGTATCTATTTCACATGACACCGGAGTAACAGACCACGACCTTCCTAAACGAGTAGCAATAGATTCAAAAGGTATTGTGTCATTTGGTCGATTTGGATTGTCTGTCTTGCTGTACATCACTTGTTCAAAAATTCTGCCGGTGTTTTTACCAGCACCGTCTCCAGTTTGTAAGTTTTTTACATAACAAGATCCTATATTTTTACCCAAATTAGTTTCTTGAGTAAGAATTGCGAGTATTAAAGCGGGACGAACACCAGTTGCTCGTGAAGCGGTCTCTGCATATTCAAGGGCTGTTGCAAAAGGTATGGCCTCAGCATCGCGCAATCCGAACAAGGCAACTCTAATTTGTTCTGCTTTTGCCTGTTTCTGAGCAAGAATAGTGTCCTGAACTGCTTTTGTTTTATTCACTACGGCAAGAAGTTGCTTCTTTTCTGCCTCATTTCTAGCCACCTCTTTTCTTTTTTGTTCAATTATATATTTTGCATCTTCTTCTTGATTTTTCTTCTCATCAAGGGCCTTTTTTTCTTTTTCTGTTTCTGTTTTGGCCTCACGAATAGCAAAAAATAGTTCTTGAAGGTCTCTTTGTATGGAATTAAATGAATCTAAATCTCCAAAAAAATCAGAAAAATTCTCGTTTGAAAGTATAGCTTCAGGCAAACTGTAACCGTCTATTTCGTTTGTTCTTCTTATTAATTCAGCGAGAGATATTTTTCCCCTATCAATTCTCGAGACCAAAGAGTTGATGCGCTGGGTTTTTGCATTGATTTCAGTAGAAAGTTTTTTGATAGTACTATTCTTTTGCTTTAAAACTGCCTCAGCTTGTTTTATTTGAGCGGTAAGAATAGTAATATCCCCCCCTATTGTTTTTTGTTTTTGTTTGAGGTCGGCTATGATTTTTTCCTGTTCCTCTATCTCCCTTTGAGTTTGAGCCAGTTCTGCTTCCAGTTGAGCCCTCTGTTGTGGAGTAAGTTCTTGGGCATTTACACTAGAAACAAACAAGAAACCACCAATTAAAAAAGTGGCGATAAAAAAATAAACGACTGAATTTTTGAAAGTCATCAGTACATTATTATAACAAAATGTCCCGATTTCTCGGGACATTTTGTTATTCTGGTTTAACCTCTTCTGCTGGCGCTTCTCCACCATCACCTTCTGCGTCTTTTCCTTTCTTCTCTACTTCAATTGCATTTAAATCAACTGGCACTTCTTCTTTTTCTTCCTTAGGTGTTTGAACTGATGCGATTATTTCATCTTCACTATCCATAAATCGTACGCCTGCCATTTCAGGGATATCTCTAACTGCAACAACGTCACCGTCTTTTTCAAGTTTTGAAATATCAACAACAATTGATTGTGGAATTGCATTTGGAAGAGCCTCAACTTTTATTTCATGCATAACCTTAACAACAAGGAGGCCTGCTTTTAGTGCTGGAGCAATGCCCTCAAATTCAACAGGTACATCAATTTCCATTTTCTTTGTCTTATCAAAGACATAAAAGTCTACGTGAACAGGAACTCCGGATACTGGATCAAATGCAACTTCGTGAATAAGGGTTGGGACTTCTTCTTTTTCAGTTTTTAGGGTAACAATTGTAGATTCTCCGGCTTCTTTAAAAACTTTTTTAAAATCGATTAAAGAGACTGTTATTGGTGTAGATTCTGTTTTTTTGCCATAAAAAACTGCAGGCACAAAACCGCCCTTTCTCAAGGAATCCACATTTTCTCCTGTTTTTCTCTCCACAACGTTCAAACTCAACATAGTGGGGAGAGTATACCCCCACATTAAACAAGAATCAACTAATAAAACCATATTAAAAGTTCATTAAACCTATCTGACTTTTGAACTTATTTATAACCAATAATACCATCCCTACTTGTTTAGTGTGGGGGTATATTAAAAATCACCAAAAGTGCAACCTGCATGTATAAATACTTGGAGTGAGGGTTTGTTGTTTTGAAAGCTCACGAGGGTATTTCCAAATAGCTTTAGCAAAATAGAAAAACACCAACTGTTTG
>CAYNNE010000006.1:8487-22254 GCA_964398725.1 uncultured Candidatus Saccharibacteria bacterium | reverse complement strand
TTATAAGGCTTAGCTATTTGGAGATTTTCACCCGAGTGGTAGTTGATTTTAAAACAACAAACCCGAGCGATCTTTACTCGGATGTTATATGACTCTCTATATATTCAAATGAACCCCCTACTTTTTTACCAGGATTAAAGATATTTTGTGGGTCAAAAATTTCTTTGACCTTCTTAAATAGTCCTATGACTTCCGCTCCATACATTTGCTCCAAAAAAGGAGTGCGAATAATTCCATCATTATGTTCTGCTGTGATTGAACCACCATATTCATGAACTAGAGAATAAACTTCTTTTGATACAGGTAAAATTAACTCTCTGCTACTTTTTTCTTTAAAATTCATAAGGGGAATGATGTGAAAATTTCCATTTCCAGCATGGCCAGCTATGGTATAGAAAAGTTTGTATTTATCTAAAATCGTTCTAAGTTTTGGCAAAAACTCAGGCAAAAATTCTGGGCGAACAATAATATCGTCTATGAATGGAGCAGTTCTTTTATTCCTTACGTGTTTACGCAACAGATTAAAACTTTCTCTTCTGATGGTTATATATTTTTCTTCCTCAAGTTCAGATTTTGTAATTCTGGTTGATGTGTGGAATTTTTTTAATGATTCACGAACGCTTTCAGCAGATTTTTCTAACTCTTCTTCGTTATCGCCCGTAAACTCAACCAGCAACACCAGTTTAGGAATCCCTCCTTTTATAGACATCAGCGCTTCTGGGATAAATGAAAATATCATTTTGAAAAAACTTCCGGCTTTCATCGCCTTGGCTAAATCTGGTAAAAATCTTATTGCAAATTTAAGTGTGGAGTCATCATAAGACTCTAAGGTTTCTGGGTTTCCTTTTAAGATTTCATTCACTATTTCCCCTAAATTGTCTAAATGTTTCAAAAAAATCACTAACATTTTTGATTTTTTTAACGGCTTAACAAGGCCAATTTCTGCCTCTGTAACAATTCCTAATGTTCCTTGAGAACCAACTATCAATTTATTTAAATCAAATATCCCATTCTGTTTTACATTCCAAAGATAATATCCAGACGCGTTTTTAGAAACTTTAGGTCGCGCTTTTTCAATTATTTCTTTATTCCCTTCCACCAACTCATCTATTTGTTTATAAATTCGTCCCTCAAAATCATCTTGTTTTTTCTTTTCTTCAAGCCCCACAAAAGACATTGGCTTTATTTCCCTTTCAACTCCATCTGAAAAAACCATCTTTAATATTTTTACATATTTATCCATTTGGCCGTATTTAAGAGTCTTTTCTCCGGCAGAGTTATTGCCAACCATTCCTCCAATAGCGTTTAAATTTTTAGATGCAGTGAAGCACGGAAGCAATAAATCTCTCTTCAAAGATTCGATCTCAAAATCTTTATACATAGTTCCGGGCATTACCACTGCAGAATTTTCAGACCACAATTTCACTCCCACTAAATACTTCGTGGTATCTAAAATTATTGATTCATTAAGTGGTCCCCCAGACATACAAGAGCCTCCAGCGCGAGCTGTTATTGAGATAGTTGAGTCATTTTTTTTATTTTCAGAAACAAACTTAACTATTTTTTCAACATCAGTAGAATCTTTAGGAAAAACTACAAGTTTTGGTTTTACCTTGAATATGGATGCGTCTTTTGAGTATTTAAGAAGTGTTGATTCATTGTCTTCAACCTCTCCAGAAATTATTTTTTTTAACTCCTCTTTCATTTTATGCCATTGAAAAGTTTCAATTTTGCTGTAATTAACTTCTTCATTTCCTCTACCCCTTCTGCCATAAATTTATAGGGGGCAAGCTCATCAGAGCTTATGCCTTTTTTAATACCTTTTTTATACGCAATTCTTAACTCTGTATTTATGTGCACAATTCTTATTCCAGCTTTAATTGCTTCTGCAATTTCTTCGTCGTTGTTTCCTGAAGCTCCATGCAAAACTAATGGCACTTTTACCACCTTGGCAATTGCCTTGATTCTCTCAATGTTTAATTTTGGCTCTCCAGAACTAATCAGCCCATGAACATTCCCAACAGATGGAGCAAATAAATCAACAAACGTTTCTTCTACAAATTTTTTTGCATCTTCTGGGGTGGTTTGAGTTTCTTCAGAAACTTTATCTGGAATAACGTCCCTAATTAATGAACCAGAACCAATAAAACCAAGCTCTCCTTCTACTAATATTTCCTCACCTCCTTTGTCTAAATGATGAGCCCTTGCATACTTAACGACTTCTTTTGTCATTAAAACATTCTCAAAAAATGGTTTTTCGGCGCCATCAATAATTACTGAATCAAAATTATTATCCACCGCCTCTTTTGATGCTTCTACCGAGTATGTATGGTCGGCATTGAGAAACACCGGCAATCCTTTTTCTTTTTCAACCATAGCCAATGCCCTTATTTCAGCCACACCAAAAAAACTCCTTTCTTTTTCAGAAACCCCAATTATTACTGGAACCTTAAGCTCTGTGGCAGATTCAACGACCGCCTTAAACCCCTCCGAATCAGAAACATTGAAATGCCCTATTGCTACCCCCTTGTTTTCTGCATCGGCTATATATTCTTTTAGTGTTTTCACTAACACAATTTTAACATGTATAACTTGTTGATTTTTAAAAGTTTAGAGATATTCCTTTGGGGAGCATTGGTGACCTTTTGTCGCTCGCTCCCCAAAGGAATATCTCGAGCTCATCAAATGTTATAATCTAAATATGTCGTTCTTCAAAAAAACTTACGATTTTGTAGCAATTGGCGATATAACTACCGACGCTTTTATAAAATTAAAAGAAGCTAATGTTAATTGTGATATCAATGAGGAACATTGCACTATTTCAATGAAATTTGGGGATAAAATCCCCTATCAGTCTGTTGATATCGTTTCCGCAGTTGGAAATGCGCCAAACGCAGCGGTTTCCGCATCTCGTTTAGGAATAAATTCGGCCTTAGTAACAAACATAGGAAGCGATCAGAATGGAAAAGATTGTTTAAGAGTCCTAGAAAAAGAGCGTGTTAGCCATAAATATATTTCTGTTCATAAAGGATTTGCTACAAACTATCACTATGTTCTTTGGTATGAAAAAGACCGTACTATCTTAGTAAAACATCATGAGTATGAATATAATCTCCCAGATATTGGATCACCAAAATGGCTATATCTCTCTTCTCTGGGGCCTTCTACGCGCGAATATCACAAAAAGATTGCTGGTTTTTTAAAAAAACACCCAAACACAAAATTAGCTTTTCAACCGGGGACATTTCAAATGTCATTGGGTACTGATGAGTTAAAAGATATTTACTCACGTACAGAAATATTTTTCTGTAACGATGAAGAGGCCGAAAGAATTTTAGGTAAACCAACTGGTACAAACATAAAAGAACTTTTACTTGGAATTAATAATCTTGGCCCAAAATCAGTTGTTATTACAATGGGACCAAAAGGAGCATATGGTCTAGATACCCGCCCGACTAAACAAGGCCAGTCATTCGGGCGGGAAACAGGAATTTATTTTGCTCCAGCATTTAACCCGGAAGAACCTGCATTTGAAAGGACGGGTGCGGGAGATGCATTTGCATCAGCTTGCACTTCAGCTTTGTTGTTAGGTAAAACTTTACCAACAGCTATGTCTTGGGGCGCAGTAAATGGAATGAGTGTTTGCCGTTATGTGGGCGCCCAAAAGGGTCTCCTAACGCAAGGAGAAATAGAATACGAACTTTCCAAAAAACCCGACTATAAAGTATCTGCTATTTAATTCTTATCTATTCAATCCGTTTATATATTCCTGAAATACTTTAAGTAGTGCGTCAAAACCAATTTGTACTGACGCCAAATTTGGCTGCTCCAAAGATGAATTTGCACTCGTTGAATTACATTGGAAAGCAAAGGTTGCTGTTCCCTGCACAACACCAGAATTTAAGGCATTCTGACATGAGTAAGTTCTAAATGTTGATACGTTAGGACTATTTGGAGAACATGCTTGAGAAGCGGCTGAGAATACAGGCCCATTTCCAACATATACACTTCCTGGACTTGTATAGGAAGTCATGAGTGATCCACATGGATTATTTGGATAAGTGTAAATAATGGTTTTTTCAGAGGCAGATAATGGAACAGTGGAAGTTTGACTATAACCCGCTGAATATGGATCATCTCCATAGGTGGTCGTTGGGGTTGGTGTATAAGTTGTTGGGGCAGAAACATTCACAACAAAATCATCTGAAACTTTTCCATTAGCGCCTTCACATTGCATTCTCCAAGTTGTATTAGCGTTTTGTACACCAACATAGAATGTTCCTGAATAATTCGTATTTACTCCTCCTGCTGATCTATAAACTCCATCATTGTAGAGAACGCCATTTTTATACATCATGCACGAATTAATATTTGTACCAAACCAATCAAAAGTAATTGGCGTAGTATTGCCAGCCAAAAGATTTAGAGGACCATCAGACTTATTATATTCAAGGTCAACTGTTGAAGTTACATTAAGGGCGCATGCGGAAGAAGCTCTTACTGCATTACCAGAACCCGTGGCTACTGATTCGCCAACAGAATTGTATGCCGACACATAATATGAATGCGAAGAATCTGGGGTATTTGTGCTATCTACAACACTTATGAAGTCACCTTTAAACGGTCCTGGATAATTATTTATCGCATTTGTCTTGTTATCTTTATAAAGCTTGTATCCTGTTGCACCCGTCACTCCTGTCCAATTAATTTGTATTTGTCCTCCGCATTGTGAGCCCATTAATACGCCAATATTCGTTGGGGCCGAAGGTAAAGCTGTAGTTGAAGCATCGGCAACATAAATTGTTACCGTAGCTGATTGCGAGAGTCCCGAACCGTAGCAAGTAATAGTGTAGGCCGTAGTTTTGTTTATTGGCCCTACTGATTCTGAGCCCGATGTTGCTCTTGTTCCATTCCACGAACCAGGAATTCCCGACGCAGTACATGTTGTTGCATTTGTTGAAGACCAATCAAGCATTTTGTACGAGCCCGCAATTGCTGTATCTGAACCAGAACCAAAGGATGGATTAATGGAAAGAGAAACGGTTGGAGTTTTTTTATCTGTTTCTGAGCAAGATAAACTATTATTTCTAGCAATCTGTTGAGCATCAATTATATTAACTACTCCGTCTCCATTTACATCAGCTGCTTTAAAAGAAGTAGAGGTAAGATTAATAAGTCCTACAGAATAATCAGCAATCATTTTAGTGTCTGCACAAGTTACTGAGCCATCTCCGTTCACATCACCCACATTATATGTCGTTTGATTAACATAGACCGTCACACTTTTATCGGCACGTGGTGGGATAGAACCGTTGATACTTCTACCGTTGTAACAAAAAATATAATATGTAGTGGTTTGTGTTGGTTTAACTACAATTGATCCAGATGGACCAACCTCTTCTTCTTTGACTCCTAGATTTGGATCTGGGGAAAGACAAACCGTCGCATTTTTTGAATGCCAAATAACTGAGGTCGATTCTCCAGCTGTAATTGTTGTTGGATTTGCTTTAAGTGTAACTGTTGGAGTAGCCGATGGAGACACAGGGGTTGTTAGTTCACTGCATCCATACAAAGCATTTAATTTCACACGAGTAGATGCCCCCACAAATCCATTGCCTTTTGTTAGCCCATTAGGGGCCAGGATTTCTTCTGCATATTTTTCTTGAAATCCAACTACCGCTGTGGCAGTTGATTCACCGAAGATTGAACCTGCTTTCGGGCCTTCGCTATCAGAAATAGTAAACCCTTCTTTTCCTAAAGCCGTTTGAAGCGCTCGAACCATTGGTTCATCATATTGAGTTTTACCGTCTCCAAATTTTAAATTTTTAATGAATGTATAACAAAAATTATCCGTGGCAGAACCAGCGGGTGTGCCTTGTTGAGCTTGAAGGGCCGCAAGCTGTACCAGAAGTGTATTTATTTGAGCTTGAAGTTCTGCTATGGTCACAGCTCCTGCATTGGGAGCCAAGACAAACAGAATACTAATGAATAAAAAACCCGCAACAAAAACTTTTTTCATAATTTTTGATTTATTGTTATATACCAAGTATATATGTGGGGGGGGGTAAAATATGTCCTTTTAATCAACAGCTATAAAACGGCTTACTTTAGCCCCATTTAATTCAATTTCTTCGGTAAACATTTTTAGTGGCCTAATCCAAAGTTTAAATTCTTTATTTTCATATAAGGCTTCATACACAACAAAATCTTCAAGCGTTTCAGAGTGTTTAGCAATTCCTATAACTTTATATAAATTACCTGTTTTGGAGTGTTTATAAATTCCAAGTTTAAACATTTTTCCTTTTTAAAACCTTTCTTACTGCCTTTTCTATCCCCTCCACCCCTAAACCATAGTGTTCAATAAGCTCATCTGGAGTACCAGACTGTCCAAATTCATCATTTACACCCACAAACTCAATAGGCACGGGATTTTCTTGAGCTAAAAGCTCTGCAACTGCCGAACCCATACCTCCCATTATTTGATGCTCTTCAACAGTCACGACTGCCTCGGCTCTTTTCGCTACATCTAAAATAGTTTCTTTGTCTAATGGTTTTATGGTTGCAAGATTTACGACTATTACTCCAATTTCGCTTTCAAGTTTCTTAGCAACCTGCATTGCTTTGTGCACTAAGGCGCCAGTTGCAATAATTGCCACTTCTGGTTTTGGATCTTGGCCGTCCGAAGGATTAGGCTCATAAAATATTTGTGCCTTGCCAATTTCAAAAAGAGTATCTTCTGTTGTCATTACTGGAGTTTTTTCTCTGGCAAGTCTTATATAAACAGGAGTGTTTGTTTTTGCAGATTCAATTGTGGCTTTTCGGGCCTCAATTGCATCACAAGGCGAAATCACAACCATTCTTGGCATTGTGCGCATTATGGCAATATCTTCCAATGCTTGGTGTGTGCCACCATCTGGGCCCACTGAAACTCCAGTATGAGAACCCGCAATTTTTACCGGACGATTATTGTATGCGATTGTGGTGCGAATTTGTTCCCAGTTGCGCCCTGGAGAAAACATTGCATAAGAGGTAATAAAAGGAATTTTACCTGTTGCTGAAATTCCTGATGCAACTCCAGCCAAATTTTGTTCTGCCACTCCAATTTCAATAAATCTTTCAGGAAACTTTTCCTTAAAAAAGATTGCTTGTGCTGATTCCGTTAAGTCTGCGCACAAAACCACTACATTCTTATCTTTCTCCCCCGCAATAACTAGTCCTTCGCCAAAACCGTGCCTAATTGGTACCTGCTCGCAATCTTTTTCAAATATTTTTTTGTTTAAAAACTTATTAATCATATTATCTATTCTTGTCGGTCCATAACTCATTCCACCAACTAGATGGATCTTCGTTTATAGCAACCCTTGCAATAGCTTTACCGCTTTCGCTTTTAAAACGCTCTAAATATTTATCTTTTTCCCCGCCTTGCCCCGGTTTCCCTTCTAACCATATTTGTGCTTCTTTATTTCCCTGCCAAACATATTCGCGCAAAAGAAATAACTGATCCAAAAGATCTGCATCCTTCGCTAATATGGCCTCTTTGCTTTCTCTTTTATCATATTCATCAACTATTTCCTTTAAATCTTTAAATGGAAGTGTACCTAACTGATCCTCTTTTATTTCTTCTTCAAAGATTTTTACATATTTTTTATGAATCCAGTTATGATCATTACTCCTAATTTCTGGCATATCGTGAATCAAACACATCATCGCAACTTTGTACGGATCTACTTTCTCCATTTTTGCTAAAAACCACCCAATAATAGTGACCCTGTATGAGTGGGTGGCAATATTGTCCGACATATCATCTGTCAAAAATACTTGGCGATGAATGCGAGGCAATTTGCGCATAGTGCCCATTTCAAAAATAAACTGAACTATTTTTTTATTATCCTCACTAGTCATTGTGATATCCGGTTATTTTACCTCCTAATGATCTCAACTCTTTTAATGCCATTTTACCCTCCTCCTCTGTTGGTGGTTTTCCGTGCCACCTATAATCTCTTTCAAATTCCTTCACGCCTTTCCCTGGAATTGTGTGCGCAATTATCATTACTGGCTTATCAAAAATTGTTTTTGCCTCTAGAATTGCATCATTTACATCTTCAAAATTATGCCCATCTACCTCAATTACGTGCCAATTCCATGCTTTCCATTTGTCTGATAATGATTCCAGTGGCATTACATCTTCTGTGAATCCATCTATTTGAATATAGTTTCTATCAATAATTCCGATTAAATTATTTAATTTTTCTTTTCCTGCGAGCATTCCCGCTTCCCATGTTGCGCCACATTCTTGCTCTCCATCAGACATTAAACAAAACACGCGAGCAGAATTTTTATCCATTCTTAAACCAAGTGCCATTCCTACAGCTTGAGCCAAACCTGATCCCAAAGGCCCCGACGAAGTTTCGAGGAGAGGTAAAAAATCGCGATGTGGATGCCCCTGTAAACGTGAACCAAATTTACGAAGTGTTTTTAAATCCTTTACAGGAAAATACCCTGCGTGAGCAAGGGTCGCATAATAAACAGGGCAAATGTGGCCATTTGAAAGTACTAACCTATCGCGATTAGGGTCATGGGGGTTTTCAGGGTTGTGATTTAAAACATGGAAGAAAAGCAGTGTGAAAATATCCGCCATGCCCAATGGGCCTGCAGTATGGCCTGATTTTGCTTCAACCAACATTTCAATAATTGATTCACGAATCTCATTCGCTTTAACTAACAACTCGCTTTTTTTATTGTCATCTAATAATTTATCCATTTATTTTTTGTTACTTGCCCCGTACAAAACAGGAACTCGCGAAGCGACTGAAAGCTCGGTTCCGCTGTTTTGTTTGGGGTCGTCTAAGGTGGCTGTCATTAATAAAATTATATCACTTACCCCACTAAGCTTTTTAGGTGCTCAAACTCTACTGGAGGATTTTCTGACTCCCAAATAGCAGAACCCACTATTATTGTGTTTGCTCCAGCCTTTATTAATGGCTCAATATGTTCCTCTTTCACTCCTCCATCTATTTGGATTACTATTTCTGGCAAAAATTTTTTTAATTCTGCCACCCGTTCTATCGTGTTTTCATTAAATTTTTCTCCTTGTCTACCAATGTGGTCAATACCCATCAATTGTACAAAATCAATTGTTTCTTTGTATTTTAAAATTTCTTCAATATTTATATCAGTTCCAACAGCCAAACCTAGTTCTACAGAAAGAGGCTCCGGCATATTGTATTTATTTTTAAACTCCCTCAAAAAAACTTCTCTTTCTTGATCATCTTTAAACGAAGAATAATGAACAATTATTTTCGATGCGCCAACCGTAACAAATGTATCTGCAATTTCTCTAGGATTTGCAACCATTAAATCAAATTGATAAGAAACATTTTCCCAGTCTGGGAGAGATTCTTCTTCACGAATTAATTTTTCCAAATTTTCATCAGGTGTTTTTATAAAAGGCCAAGTTTTATATGGCGCATAAATTCCATCAACCACATCTATCTGGATTGAGTGTGCATCATAAGAAATTTCTTGAACCTTGTTCCTTATTTCAGAAAAACTACTAAGAAGAATGCTTGGAATTATTTCTGGCATTTTATTCGTGAACTCTATCTATCTTAGTGATCCTTCTCTTGTGTCTTTCTTCTTCCGAGAAAGGTGTGTTTAACCAAGTAGAAACCGCATCTACTGCATCTTCTACGGTGACAAATCTAGCGCCTATAGACAAAATATTTGCATCATTGTGGTCGCGAGAAAGTTCCAAAATATTGTGGTCCCCAGGGATTGTATCTTTGGTTCCGTAATAAACGGCGGCGCGAACCTTATGAAAACGATTGCAAACCATTGCCTCGCCCTGTCCTGATCCACCCAAAACTATTCCTTTGGAATTAGCTGGATTTTGAGAAACTTCCCTTGCAACTTTTGAACAAAAATCTGGATAGTCATCATTTTCATTAAACTCTGTTGCTCCGCAATCAATTACTTCCAAACCCATATTGTTAAGACTTTTCACAATCTCCTGTTTGTGTGTAAGCCCTGCATGATCACTGCCTATGTATATTTTCATAAAATTATGATTGTCCTGCTTTTAATACATGAGATAAGAGCGTGTTGGTATACCCCATTTCATTGTCGTACCAAGCTAAAACTTTTACCAAATTGCCCCCAACAACACGAGTGAGCTTCAAATCTGCAATAGAGCCATATTTCGATCCGACAATATCGCTTGATACCAATTGTTCTTCAGTAACAGAAAAAATATCTTGCCACCTAGCATCTTTAGATGCATTTCTTAGTATTTCATTAACCTCTTCGGCGCTAGTTTCTTTTTTAGAAATAAAAGTCACATCTACAATTGAGCCCGCAATAACTGGCACTCGAATAGCAATGCCATCAAATAAACCTTCCAATTTAGGAAAAGCTTTTGTCACAGCAATGGCAGCCCCTGTTGATGTTGGCACAATGTTATATGCCCCTGATCTTCCCTCCCTAAAATCTTTTGCGTTTGTACTATCTACAATTGGCTGACTAGCCGTGTTTGCGTGCACCGTATTCAAAACTGCTTTTTCAATTCCTAAACTTTCATCAAGAATAGCGATAAGTGGCGACGCTGCATTTGTTGTGCAAGAAGCATCAGATGTTATGACACATTTTGGAAACTCTTCTTCGTTTACTCCCATGAGGACCGTTGCGCCAGTAATTCCAATTGGGTCATCTTTCATTGGTGCGGTTACTACCACTCTTTTTGCTCCAGCATCTAGGTGAGCTTTTGATTTTTCATAGGTGGTAAAAAAACCTGTCGACTCTACCACCACATCTATATTTAGATTTTTCCATGGCAATTGAGCGGGATCTTTTTCTGAAAGAAATGCAACACTTACACCATTCACAATCAGGTTTTTCTTATTTTCAGAAACCTCAACTGAAAATGACGCTTCTCCATAAACTGAATCGTGTTTAATTAGGTAAGCAATATTATCAATATCTCCCAAATCATTAATTGCTACAAGTTCAATCTTTGGATTATTTACGGCCAGTTTTACAAATGCGCGCCCAATCCTTCCTGCGCCATTTACGGCAACTTTAATAGACATAAAAGCATTATACCCTAGCATTATGGGGGTTTAATAGAGCAATAAGTCCCCAATTTTGATGCCCGCCCTCTCCACTGCCCCACTTGGCAGTTCAAGAACATATAGCACCATATCTGGTGGATAAAAGATCTGAGGATATGTATCTGGACTTATCTCCTCTCTTATATGTGAGACTTTTCTATCTTTATTAATCCATACGATATCTATAGAAAAGTTCATATCCTTCATCCATATGCCCCACTTATCTTCCCTATCAAAAACAAATAACATTGCTTGATTTTCTTTTAATGCCTTTGTGCCAGACAACCCCCTCATTATTTCTTCATTTGTTGTAGCTACTCCCGCCATAAAAAGCACATTGCCCACTTTTACCTCTGTATTAAATAAGATGGGTTTTCCTTGTCTTAAATTAGATAAATTTTTAAATACTAAACCAACAAAAGCAATCACAACAAATACGAAAATGGCAATAAACAAACTTTTTATATTCATCCCGTAGTGAAAAATGGCATTGCTCCATAGAGCAGGTTGCCACTATTTATTATTAGTTATTTTTAACTGTCGACCCCCCCATATTCTTTATTATCCCACAACTGCTCTAATGCCATTTTCTACTACGGGATTCATTGCAATAATTATATCTTGTGAATATATAAAAAGTGCTTTACATAAGAATAGTTGCAGAAAAATATAAAAGGAGTAGAAATGGATATAGAACTAACCCGTAAGGAGGCAGTGCCATGTGGGAAGCAATCGGAATTGGTGCAGTAGTAGTAATCGTGATTGTGGCCTTGGTAGTAAAGAGTGGCAAAACCGACGACAGGGGTATTGTGGACGTCGGCATCAAACGCAATAGAAAGAAAGGGTCCTAGACTAGCTCGCGCCACGCAAAAATTTTGCGTGGCGCTTTTGTATAAAACAAGCACAAACAAAAAAGCACCCTTGCGAGTGCTTTTTTGTTTAGGAGAATCCTAAAATCGAGTTGGATTAGTATCCACCACGACCACGACCACCTCCGAAGCCTCCTTCACGAGGAGCCTTTGGTTGTGCTTCTTTAACAGAAATTTTTCTGCCTTCGAAGTCTGAATCGTTCAAAGTATCGATTGCTTTTTGAGCATCTTCATCAGATGTCATTTCAACGAAACCGAAACCTTTTGAACGGCCGGTCATGCGGTCAGTAATAATTGCAACTGACTCAACAGCACCAACAGTCGCGAAGAGTGCACGAATTGCATCTTCTGTGGAAGTGTAAGGGATTCCGCCCACGAACAATTTTTTAGCCATTTGTTTACGCTACTTATAACTTACAGGAAGCTTCGCACACGGATTTGAACCAGTAACGTAAGCAATCTGTACGCACTCTATTATACACCCTAACTCTGATCTGTCAATGCCTTAAAGAATATCTTCACTTTCGTTTATACTATCTAGCTCATTTTCAATCTCATCTAATTCTTCATCTTTTAACAACTCTTTTGTTATTTCTGCTTTTTGTTTTGCTTCTTCTGCTTTGAGTTCCGCTTTCTTTATTTGCACCTTTAGGCTTTCTGCTTTAGCCGTATCTCCTTCCTGCTCAGCTTGATCAATAGCTTGCTCTAGAATATCTTTCTCTTCTTCCAAATCGAACTCAACATCTTCAAGTAAATCTTGCAGTTCTTCCTCATCATCTTCCATGCTCGTTTCAAGTTCCTTTTCTAAATCTTCTATATCTTTGCCAGCTTTTTTCTCCTCTTTTAGAATATTAATGGCTTTTTTGGAATGTTCCTTTATCCTATCTTGGGCTTCTTTTATATCCTCGTTATCCGCTTTGCTATTGTTTAGCATAGCTTTTATTTCAGCCACTCTTTCTTTTGCGAATTTAATCTGCAATTTTACTTTAGCATCCTGATTAAAAGTCAAAGTTTCTTCTATTTTTTCAATAAACTTGTCTAAAAAATACAGCGGATTGCTCGGAGTCAGTCCCGACCCCACATCGGAAGATGTTGTAGTTGATGCAAGTGTGCCTTGTGCAAATAAGGGCACACTAACCATTACGGAGGCCAATAGAATTACCAAAAAGACTGTTTTTTTCACGATATTTGATTTATTTAATAACCTTTTTATTGTATCACGCACTACCTTGTTTATTATTGAAATCAATTTAAATTTGGTAAATTGATTTGTTTAAACTAAAAGCTAAATTTTGGCGGAGGGTGAGAGATTCGAACTCTCGGTGGGTTTCCCCACGCCACGTTTCCAACGTGGTGCACTAGACCGCTATGCGAACCCTCCTCACAAATACAGGGTAGCAGATTGAAATTATAAATCTAATTTATTTCAGAATAAACCTCTACCCTATTTCTTCCATTCTCTTTTGCTTTATACAAAGCTTTATCAGCACGCTTTAAAATTTCATCGAAAGAGAACTCTTTTTCTACAGATGCTACTCCACAACTTATTGTTATTTTTAATTCTGGTATTTCAAATTTTAAGCTTTCTACTTTTTTTCTAATTTCTTCTGCTTTACTTTTTGCAAATTTTTCATTAGCACCTAAAAGTTCAACTACAATTTCTTCGCCACCAAAACGCGCAGCCACATCCCCCTCCCGAATATTTGCTTTAACAACTTCAGCAACCGCTATTAAAATTTTATCGCCCTCCAGATGCCCATATGTGTCATTAACTTTTTTAAAAAAATCTATAT
>CAYNNE010000006.1:1092-8477 GCA_964398725.1 uncultured Candidatus Saccharibacteria bacterium | reverse complement strand
AATAAAAATAAAACTAACATTTCCAAAATTAAACCACTCACTTCTTAATCCTTTAAACTTACTTAAAGCGGAGTCATAAAACACTCTCCCCTCTTCCTCAAAAAACGCTCTGGCTTTTAATCCTGTTAAAGTGTCGTGAATTAAATCTTTTTTAAGGTCTTGAATTTCGTTTTCTAGATTTGATATTTTTTCTATCAATTCCTCTTTTGATAAATCTCTTTTTAAAAAGTTTTTCATAAATTATTTTTTGCTACCAATAAGCGCATTAACTCTTTCAGTAACAGGTGGATGTGTCATAAATAATTTTCCTATTCCAGAAAGTGCTTTTGTGCCAAACGGATTTTCTATAAAAAGGTGCGCCGTGGCGTTTGATGCAACGCCAAGAGGGTTTTGGTTTATTTGAGATTCAATCTTTTTTAAAGCGCTTGCCAAACCTTCTGGATAACGAGTTAAAAGTGCCCCACTTGCATCTGCCAAGAACTCTCTTTTCCTTGAAACTGCTAGCCTGATGAGTGTGGCTGCTATTGGAGACAAAATAATAAAAATAATCCCTATAAGTTGAATAACGTTAGCGCCTTTTCCACCCCCACGGGAACTAATCCTAGATCTTAGTGCTATGTCTGCAATAATCGCTATTAAACCAGCCAAAATTACCGCTATTGTGGCAATAAGGGTGTCTCTATTTCCAATATGGCTCATCTCATGAGCAATAACCCCCTCAAGCTCTTCTTTGGATAAAATGCTCATTAGTCCTGTCGTCACGCAGATAACTCCATGTGCTGGATCCCTTCCTGTGGCAAAAGCGTTTGGTGAAGCATCCTCCATAAGATACAGCCTGGGCATTGGCAATCCTGCAGTAATAGCCAAATTTTCTGTAATGTTATACAAATCAAAAAAATCCTCTCTCTTTACGGGCTTTGCATGCACCATCGAGAGAACGATTTTGTCTGAATTCCAATATGCAATTATGTTGGTTAAAAAAGCAAATAGAACTGCAAAATATAGGATGCTTTGGTTGTTATATATATAAGAAATAACAAAACCAACCGCAATTACAAGCACGAGAAAAACCAACATCAAGCCCCATGTGCGAAAAACATTTTTATCTCTATGGGTATATAGATTCTCCCCTGTTTGCATATAAGCTTAAAAAGCTACCTTTACCGGCTCGTTCGCTTTGGAATCTTCTAACTCAAAGAAATCCATTCTGGTGAAATTAAATACTCCGGCAATCATATTTGCTGGAAAAGACTCAATTCCAATATTTAGGTCTCTAACATTCGTGTTGTAAAAGCGACGAGATGCTTGAATCTTGTTTTCTGTGTCCGATAGCTCTTTTTGTAGCTCAAGGAAGTTTTGGTTTGCCTTCAAGTCTGGATAATTTTCAGCAACAGCAAAAAGGGATTTTAGGGTATCACTTAGCATATTCTCTGCCGGTCCTGAATTGGCAATCGTACCTGCGTTCATTGCAGAGGTTCTTGCTGTGGTTATCTTCTCTAAAAGAGTGCTTTCGTGAGTAGCATAGCCTTTCACTGTCTCTATTAAGTTTGGAATGAGATCATATCTTCTCTTTAGTTGTACTGATATGTCAGACCATGCTTCTTTTGCTCGGTTTTTTAGTCGAACTAGTTTGTTGAATAAGAAAATAACCCAAAGCACAAGAATAATGGCTATGCCTAAAATAATATTTATTGTCATATAAAAGCATTATAACAGAAGGGTTTCCGTTTAATAATCATTTTTTCCCTTCATTTCTATGATTCATTTATTTACGGACGTATAAAAAGACAAAAGAAAACAGCCACCCCGTTGGAGTGGCTGTTCCCGTTTCCTGCGCGCCGATTTAGGCGTGCTTCTTGTTCTTCTTGCCATTCGACGCAGAGCCCTTGGGCTGCTGCATCGCCGCACGAACACCTCGGTCACGCTGGCGCTTCTCGGCGCTGCGACCCTTCGGCGACGCACTCGCGACCGGCTTGAGAGCCAGCGTGAGCTTCACGCGCTTGGCCGGACTGGACTCACGAAGAGCGTTGTCCGCCGAGGCCTGCTCGGCAGCACGGACTCGCTTGTCGATGTCCGTCCACGCCGTGCGAAGCTCCGCGATGTCCGCGCCGTTGTTCCGGATGACGTCATACGCCATCCAAAGCGTGATGAGAGGCTCCGCGAACTCGTTCGGGAGCACGACGATGCGATCGTGCATGTCGTCCACCAGCCACTGCGAGTGCAGGAATCGGCTTTCGAGAGCCTTGCGAGCCCCGAAGTACGAAGCGATCTCGTCAGCGAATGCGCCGGCGTCCTGAAGACGCGCGATGTTCGCACCCTCGGGCTCGAGCTCCAGCTGACGAACGACGTTCATGACGGCGTTCGCGTTGAGATTGGCCTGCGCGAGAACATCAGCGGGAGCCGCGAACATCTGAATGATGTTCTCGGCGCCGTTAAGCGCCTCCGCCATCTTCTTGGCCACTCCCTTGAGGTAGTTGGCCACACGATCGTAACGGGTGCTGGTCATGGTTCTGGTCTCCCTTTGCCCACTTAGGGCGAATGCGGTGTTAAAACAAGTAGAAACGGGTTGTTACTGTACTGCTGTGTATATAGTAGCATATCTATCTATTTTTGTCAAGTCATTAAGCCTATACCCAAAAATATGGCTTAATGACTTGCTATTTTCGCTCGCTCAGAAGTATAAATAAATTTCTACTTCCCTCGCTCGCTCAATAGGTCAATAGGTCAAAGAAAACCTTGAAAACAAAGAAAAAATCTTTGGCAAATTGACCCAAATAAGCTATCCTATCCCCTATGTCACAAATATTACCCATTATTCAAGTAGTTCTAGCGGTTCTTCTTATTATTGGAATACTTTTTCAGCGTTCAGATGCAGGCCTTGGTTCTGCCTTCGGTCAGGACACTTTCGGTGGAGTTAAATATGAAAAGCGTGGTTTAGAAAAAATAATTTTTGTCGGCACAATCCTTGTGGCCATTCTTTTTGCTCTTTCTGCATTCGCAGCTCTGTTCATAAAATAAACTGGTCTTTAAAATTGTTAATATAGAAAGATGCAGAAAAAAATAATAATTCTCGTTGAGTATGTATTTTCTGGAAAATTATTTTCCAGATTACGTTTTCTAGAAAAAAGTTTTACCATTCCTGGATTAATGGGCATTAGACATGCTTATAAACTTTTTTCAATTACAGAAAGAACAATATTTATGGGTTTGGCGGTTATTATGTTTTTATCTGCTCTTTTATTGGGACTTAAAGTTAATAATGAATTTCTTGTAGAAACTCCAGCTGTGGGTGGAAAAATTAATGAAGGTATTGTGGGAACGCCACGTTTTATAAATCCCGTTCTAGCAATTTCCGACGCAGATAAAGATATGACTGCCTTAGTTTATGCAGGGCTTGTGACTCCTGAAAAAAATAATGAATATAAAAACCTCTTGGCAGAATCTGTAGACATATCGCCCGATGGAAAAACCTACTTTGTTCACATAAAACAAAATGCAGAATTTCAAGATAAAAAGCCAGTGACCGCGGACGACATTGTGTTCACAGTTTCAAAAATAAAAGACCCCGCAATTAAAAGTCCGAGAAAAGCAAACTGGGAAGGAGTTGAGGTTGAAAAAATAGACAACCTAACAGTAAATTTTCATTTGAAATCTCCATACGCGCCCTTCATGGAGAATCTTACAATTGGCATTTTACCCAAACACCTCTGGGAAAAAGTGCCCACCGAAGAGTTTCCTTGGAGTAATCTGAACTTAAACGCAGTTGGCGCAGGTCCATACAAAGTTGTAAGTGTTTCCAGAGACTCCGGTGGTATTCCCTCCAATATTGAGCTAACTAGCTTTGATAAATTTGTTTTGGGTAAACCATACGTAACAAAAATAAACGCCTCTTTCTTTTCTAATGAATCAAAAGCCGTATCTGCCCTTATCTCGAATGACATAGACTCGCTTGGTGGCATTTCTCCTGAAAATGCAGGCGTCTTAAAAAATCGAGGATTCAGAATAGAAACTGCAACGCTTCCAAGAGTATTTGCTCTGTTTTTTAATCAAAACAAAAATAAAATTTTAACGGACAAAAATATTCGCAAGGCACTATCTTTGGCAATACCAAGGGAAGAAATTGTGTCTAATTCTTTAAAAGGTTTTGCAATTCCAATAAACGGCCCTGTTCCAACAGAAACTATTAGTGAGGATTCATTTGAAAAAAGACTTATGCTTGCTGGTGAAGTTTTGGACAAGCTTGGCTATAAAATGTCTAGCACAACAAACTTAAGAATAAAAACCACAGGCAAAGGAAAAACACTTACATCAACCGGTATTAAGTTTGCTATTGCAACTGCAGACACTCCGGAGTTAATATCTGTAGCCCACTCTTTGGAAAAGGCTTACAAAAAGCTTGGTATTGAAGTCTCAATAAATATTTTTGAACAAGGAGATTTACAACAAAACATTATAAGGGAAAGAAATTATGAGACCCTTCTTTTTGGTGAAGTAATAGGTAGAAATACAGACCTATTTCCTTTTTGGCATTCAAGTGAAAGGTTCGACCCTGGATTAAATATTGCACTATACGCAAACAGTAAAGTAGATAAATTGCTTGACAATTTAAGGAAGGAGAGCAATACTTCTAAGCAACAGGATATTCTCGATTCGCTTCTATCCGAATTCAATGCAGATTATCCGGCGGCATTTATTTACGCCCCGAAATACATTTATGTTGTGCCAAAAGGGCTAAAAAATGTATTGCTTAATACATTGAACATTGGTTCGGAAAGATTCTTAGGAGTATCTACTTGGTATAAAGAGACAAATTCTGTTTGGAAAATATTCGCTAATTAAAAATTAATAAGACTTGTCCCGTTAAAAAATTTATGGAAATCAAAGCAAACACATCGATTATAAAATTAACAAAAATTGCCAAAAGCTATAACAATGTAGCGATGGTAAATTTTTAATTGGGATGGAATCAGGAGATAAAAAAATGAGCGACCAAGGAAACTCTGGGTCGCAAGGAAGAGGTTTTAGGCGTGCTTACTCGTCAACAAGAGGTCCTTCCTCAAGTGGCGCTTCTTCAGGAAGATTTCCTTCTCGTGGAGGTGGCGGTGGTGGAATGAGAGGAAGGTCAAGACAAACATTCAGACCAAGACTCACTAATCCCACAACATCTCATGTAAGGGATGAGAGAAGTGCTGTAAAAAATATTCCAATTCCTCCAATAGGAGATGCTATTCGTATTATTCCCTTAGGAGGCGTGGAAGAAATTGGCAAGAATATGACTGCCATTGAATACAAAGACGACATTATTGTCGTTGATGCTGGTTTTCAATTCAAAGAAGAGGACACTCCAGGAATTGATTACATTTTACCTAACACAAAATACTTAGAAGAAAGAAAAGAAAAAATTCGAGGCCTATTCATAACGCACGGACACTTGGATCACATTGGTGGTATTCCCTACCTTATTGACCGTATTGGATACCCAACAATTTACACAAGACAGTTCGGCGCAATAATGATTCAAAAAAGACAAGAGGAATTTCCTCATCTTCAAAAATTGGAAATAAAAATAATTGAAGGAAAAGAAGCTATTTCTTGTGGGTCACTACGCATAAGAACATTTCCAATCTCGCACACTATTCCAGACTCAATGGGTCTTATCATAGAAACTCCATTTGGAGATATTGTATTCATTGAAGATGTACGCGTGGACAACATCAAAGGAGTTCCCACAGAAGAAGAGGTGGAACAATATAAACAATTTAAAGGAAAAGAAGCGCTTCTTCTTACAATGGACTCAACGTCTATCGAAAAACCAGGTTTTTCACTTTCAGAATCAGTAGTTATTGAAAATATAGACAGGTTCATAAAAGATGTCTCTGGAAGAATGGTCATCAGCACCTTTGCTTCTCAGGTAGAGCGTATTATTGCCATCATTCAAGCGGCAGAAAAATATAACAAAAAAGTTGTTATTGAGGGTCGCAGTATGAAAACTAATATAGATATTATAAAACTTCTAAAATTAACAGAAACAAAAAGCATAATCCCACTAGAAGAGATAGATAACTACCCACCAGACAGAATCATAATGCTTGTAACAGGCGCTCAGGGGGAAGAGTTTGCTGCTCTTATGCGTATTGCAAATAAAACACACAAGAAGGTCCAATTGAAGCCAACTGACACCGTCCTTCTTTCCTCTTCAATTATTCCTACCAACCATGCTTCTGTTATTAAATTGAAAGACAACTTATTCCGCTCTGGCGCAAAAATAATTACTTATTTGGATTCTGATATTCACGCATCTGGACACGGAAACCGAGATGAATTGAAATGGATTCATGAGCAAATTCCTCACAGATTTTTCATTCCACTTCACGGCTATCACCATATGTTAAGGCAACACGCTGAATTATCTATTGCAACTGGTACTCCCAGAGAAAATGTCATTATTCCAGACAATGGTTCAATTATAGAGATCAGAGACGAAGGCAAAACAATGACCGTGTTAAAAGAAAAAGCTCCTTCAGAAGACATAATGGTTGATGGTTTCTCAATTGGTGATGTTCAAGAGGTTGTGATGAGAGACAGAAAAACACTTGCTGAAGACGGTATCTTTGTAATTGTGGCCACAATTAATGTACAAACTGGAAAATTAAAGAAGAGTCCAGACATTATTTCTCGCGGTTTTGTTTATTTAAGAGAATCGCAAGATTTACTTAACCAAACAAGACTAATAATTAAAAGGTCCATAGAACGTTCAACCCAAGGAATGAACCCTATTAACTTTGATTTTGTGAAAGCAAATCTAACAGAAGACGTGGCTCGTTTTCTCTTCCAAAAAACAAACAAAAGACCAATCGTTATTCCTGTAACATTAGGAGTATAAAAACTGATAAACTATTCTTATGCGTGTTATTAGTCGCCTGCACCACCAAGGAATAGTTGGGAGAAATAAAAAGTTTTTACCTATATATTTGTGCTCACTATTAATGGCTTTTCATTACGGGCTAGTTCTTTATGTAAACTCTTCTTTCTTAGAAACTTTTTTTTCACAAATAGAAGTAGCTTTTCTGTTTGGTTTGGGGGCGGTACTTTTTTTAACCCTTTTACTTTCCAGTGAATTACTGACGCAAATTGGGGCAAAACGAATATTTTTTATTTTTATACTTGTTGAAGCTTTAGCAATAACCATACTTTCTTCAGCTAATTCCCCCACTCTTATTGCTTTGGGTTTTGTATTAATGCAGGGCTCAATTGGGTTTTTAACTTATCTACTAGATGTTTTTTTGGAAAGAGAGGTTAAAAACGAAGGAACTACTGGAGAAGTACGAGGAATTTTTTTAACATCAGCAAGCGTAGCGATTATATTGGCACCAATGGCAACAGGT
>CAYNNE010000006.1:0-1082 GCA_964398725.1 uncultured Candidatus Saccharibacteria bacterium | reverse complement strand
AACAGGTTTTATATTATCTGGTGGAAGTTTTAGATCTGTTTATTTTGCTTCACTAATGGTGCTAATTCCTGTGCTCTTTTTACAATTTGGAAAAGCTATTGAAAAACATTCTTTACCAAAAATTCACGAAAAAATACCTAATTCATTAAAGCTTGGGGTTTTGTTAAGTTTTATATTGCAATTTTTTTATGGATGGATGATTGCGTGGAGTCCTATATATCTCAATCAAATAATCGGCTTCAGTTGGCAAGAAATTGGTTTAATTTTCTCTATAATGCTTCTGCCCTTTGCGTTGTTTGAATTACCACTCGGTGAACTAGAAGATAAAATGTTTGGTGAAAAAGAAATAATGGCTGGGGGGTTTTTTATTGCGGGCCTCGCCACCGCCTCCATTAGTTTGATAACTAGCGCGTCTTTTGTTGCGTGGGCCCTTGTCCTCTTTCTAACAAGAACAGGCGCAAGCGCAATTGAAATATCAACGGAATCATACTTCTTCAAACATGTATCTGGAGGAGATACTGGGGTAATTGGCGTCTTTAGACTAGCAAGGCCACTCGCTTTAATAATGGGACCAATAATAGGGGCTTTCTCTATAAAATTGCTCGGATTCCAACAATCTTTTATTGTTTTGGGAGCTATATTAATAGCTAGTATATTTTTAGCTTTGCGTTTGAAAGATACTAAATAATCTGGTTTTCAGGATGTTCATTTTAAAAGCATTGGTGACCTTTCGTCGCTCGCTTTTAAAATGAACATCCTGAAAAACTCTTTTTACTTTTTAAGACCTAAGTAATTTATAGGTATAACTACCTCTTCGTCTCTAATTGGGTCGCCAGATGGATTGTCTTTTTTTAAGACCAAAAATAATGGCCCTGCTGGAGTTTGTTGTAAAAGCAATATATCTCCTTCAAATCTAACAAAATCTTCTGTCATCCATTCGCCCTTTGCTTCCGCATGACTTTGAGCAATAGTTTTTCCTGTAATATTTCTTACCTCCACAGGAAATGATCCTTCAAAAAACCACGTGCCCCTAGCTTCTCCGGAGAAAGAAATTGGAGTATTAACAGTCGTTCCTGGCACTG
>CAYNNE010000005.1:2251-26520 GCA_964398725.1 uncultured Candidatus Saccharibacteria bacterium | reverse complement strand
AAAAGAAGTTGAGGGTTTTTCTTTGAAGCTGACACTTGCGATTATTCAAATTGGAAATAATGAAGAGTCTGGCGCATATATAAAACAAAAGAAAATTTTTGCCGAAAAGATTGGAGTAGTGGTGAAGCATTTAGAATTTGATGTCGATGTTGACCAGAATCAAATTATCAATGAGATAAAAAATTTAAATGAAGATAAAAATATACACGGCATTATTGTGCAACTTCCACTACCAAAAAACTTTAATGAGTATGAAATTATTGAAACAATTGACCCAACAAAAGACATTGATGGACTTACTTCTATAAACTGGAAACTCTTAGGAGAAAATTCTCCAAAAGCTTTTGTTCCTGCGACAGCCCAAGGAATACTTAATTTACTTAATTACTATCAAATTGATGTAGCGGGTAAGCATGTTGTGATTGTTGGGCGTTCAATGCTTGTTGGTAAATCAACGGCTCTTTTAATGCTTAATCAAAATGCCACCGTAACAATTGCTCATAGTCAGACAAAAAATCTTCAAGAAATAACTAAACAGGCGGACATTCTAATTGTTGCTATTGGTAGACCTAGGTTTATTGACACTTCATATGTTCGGGAAGGGCAGGTAATTATTGATGTCGGTATTAATGTTGAAAAAAATAGTGAACAAAAGAGGGCCTTGTGTGGCGATGTAAGTTTTGAAGGAGTGAAAGATATTGTTTCTGCGATTTCACCAGTGCCCGGAGGCGTTGGCCTTATGACGGTGGTCGCATTGTTTGAAAACCTCATTAAAACACAGCGTTAAAGTCATAATGATATAATTGGCCCCATGAAAAACATAATTATTATTGTTGTGGCTTTGGCGGTTATTGGAGCAATTAGTTTTTTTAGTCCTTTTAAAACAAAAGCGCCAGAACAAATTCCAACTGCAACTACAACAGCGACAGAAATTAATAATGAAACTTCTTCTACAACACAATCAACAATTCAAACAAGCGCAGAACTAAAATTAATTAATGAACTCAAAAAGACTTGGGGCGAGTATGTAGAGGCGTCTAAATATCATGACATTGAAAAAATAAAAACCCTTTCTTATTCAATTTCCGGTGTGTGTGCTAATAAAGCAGACGAAAAAATATGTTTTGATTTAATGGACAAACTAGTAAAGGCAGTTAATCCATTAAAAATGAGTGAGTTTGTAAATGTTTGGTATGACGACAAACAAGCAATACTTTTAACAGACTTAAAACCTGACTCAGTAGAAGGAAATCCGGGATTTTATCAACCAAGAATTTTCTTTGCTAAAAAAGATGGTGCCTATAAAGTTTTGGCCGTTTCTCCAGAATGGGGGAGATTTGCAAATAAGCAATTGGTTAAAGAATCAGAGATGTCAGACTTTTTAAAAAGAGCAGTTCTTGATTCGGATAAAGACGGGTTAACTGATATGGAGGAAAATTGTGATGCTGGAGATGGCTATGGAACCGTGAAAGGTTGTGTTCCAACGAATGTATCAAGAAATGATACGAGTGGCGATGGTTGGTGGGATGGAATTGAGATTCATTTTAGATAGTTGAAATATGAAAAACCACAAACACCTCTTTTTAGACTTTATCTACATAGTCGTAAGTATTATTGTTGCGGTGTTTTTGGTTAAGGGGGGTGCCCTAGATTTTGTTGCAAATAGTAATAATCATGTTTGGGCCAGTTTTTTTTCTGGAATATTTTTTACTTCTGCTTTTACTATTGCTCCCTCTTCGGCCGTTATTGGAGTACTCACACTAAAAACATCACCACTTTTAATTGCCTTTTTTGGAGCAATTGGGGCCGTCTTGGGCGACTTAATTATTTTTACCTTTATTAGAGATAGATTTGCCGACGACATTATTCATTTGGTGGGGCCAAACAAGAAAAAGTTTTTGCACGCCATACATCTAAGACTTTTCAGGTGGATTATTCCATTTGTGGGAGCAATTATTATTGCTTCTCCACTTCCAGACGAGCTCGGACTTTTTTTACTTGGTATTTCTAAAACAAAAACAAAACTTTTAATACCGATATCATTTGTAATGAACTTCGTAGGAATTTTGCTAGTTTCTTTGGTGGCTAGAGCAATCGAATAATTTGTGTGTAGAGAAAGCTAGCAACTAGCAACTGACAACCCGCCTGAATGACAACTAGTCGGGCAGGCTATAAACTACACCTATGCCTTGGTACTTTTATGCATTCCTAACTGCAATTTTTGTTTCACTTGCATCATTGGTGGAGAAAAAAGTGCTTCACCGTGTTCATTCAATGAGTTTCTCTGCTTCGCTTGCCATACTCAATTTCGTTTTTTCCCTCCCATTTATTTTTGTTTTAGATTTTTCAAAAATTACAAAGCTTTCCCTGGTAATAATTTTTATAGCGGGGTTTTTAGCGGCTATTTCTTTTCTTTTTGTTGCAAAAGCCTTGCGTGATATGGACATTTCCACCGTGTCTCCAGTATTAGCACTTAATCCCGGAGCATCGGCCCTAATGGCTTTTGTTTTTCTGGGCGAAAAATTATCAACCACAGGAGTTTTCGGAATCATTCTTATGGTTGTTGGTTCCTATGTGCTTATGATTGCTACCAATCATGGATTCAAGCACCACTTCAAATCATTCTTTAAGAATAAAGAAACAGTTTTTGTTCTTTTATCAATTATTTTTTATGCACTTACTTCGGTTGTAGATAGGTATCTTGTTGCTGATTTATATATAGACCCGTTAGCTTATCTTTTCTTTGTACATTTATTTATCGCAGTCATATTTATGGTTATGGCCTCTGGTTGGGGCAAGGGGATAAGTGGTATTGCTGAAGCCATGAAAACAGATGGGGCAGCAATAACGCTTATTTCACTTTTTACAATTGCATATAGGTATTTTCAGTTGCTCGCATTTCAAACAGCATTTGTTGGGCTCGTATCAACAATAAAAAGATCCTCTTCTTTTTTTACCACAATTATTGGCGGAGAATTATTTCATGAAAAAAATATATTTCTAAAATCAATCTCGTCTTTAATAATTATTGCTGGATGTGTTTTGGTCCTCATCTAATTTTTAAATTGACTTTTCAACAAAAACTTGTAGATTAGGCTCTGGAAAAAGCACCTTGCTCGATTAGATTCTTACAAAGTTTAATTGGGCGTTGTTCCCGCAGTGAACCCCACATTTAGCAAAGAAGGAGAGTGTCAGATGGAGAGAAACCTCGCTGCTGGCGTCCCAAAAGTTCCCGACAGGGAACTTCGGCACCCCACACGCAAGCGTGAGGAAGTTCGTCCCGCCCTCAGTATTGGAGAGCGGAAGATCAGGGACTTGTGGTTGTGGCGAGGATACGAGGACGCCCCAGTGTATAAGGGCGAGCCACGCTTCATCGTCCTTGATGGGAAGGATGTCGTCTTTGATAGGATGACGTACCAGCACATTCCTTTCTCGCATATCGAGCCCTATCCGATGAGAAGGGGGAGGTAATACAAACCATTAAGACGGCCCCGACAATCCTGTCGGGGCCGATTCATATC
The DNA here is from genome assembly GCA_964398725.1 of uncultured Candidatus Saccharibacteria bacterium. Taxonomy (GTDB): domain Bacteria; phylum Patescibacteriota; class Minisyncoccia; order Phycocordibacterales; family Zambryskibacteraceae; genus 12-FULL-44-12b. The sequence continues at coordinate 22,999 of CAYNNE010000005.1, read as the reverse complement.
TGGTAATCTAATCTTATGATTAATTTAATAACAAAGACTCAAAACCAGTATTCTCTAGTTGATTCAGGGGATGGCGAAAAACTTGAAAGGTTTGGTGATTTTTTAATTATTCGCCCAGAAACACAAGCTTTGTGGCAAAAGAAAAATTCTGATGTGTGGCAAAAGGCTAATGCTATTTTTACAAAAGACGGCTGGAAACTTTCAAAAGGCACTCCAGAAAATTTTGAATTTGAGATACACGGAATCAAAGCCAAAATTAATTTTGGAAAAGGAAGAAATTTGGGGGTGTTTCCGGAATATAGTGGAGAATGGGATGTGTTAGAAAAAATATTGAAAACAAAAACTAACCCAACGGTGCTTAATCTTTTTGCATACACAGGGCTTTCTTCGATTGTTTGCGCTAAGGCCGAAGCGAGTGTTGTTCATGTTGATAGCTCAAGAACCTCAAACGAAACCGCTAAAAGCTTGGCAGATGAAAATGGTGTTGGAGATAAAATTAGATTTATTACCGAGGACTCACTTTCGTTTATGAAAAAAGAAGGTAGAAGAGAAAATAAGTACGATTTAATTATTTTGGATCCACCAACATTTGGACGAGGAAGTAAGGGGCAAGTTTTTAAAATAGAAGAACAGCTCACTGAACTAATTATGGAAGCCAAAAAACTCCTTTCAGAAAACCCGATAGGTATCATTTTGAGTGGCTATTCTTCGGAATTTACTTCATTGTCATATTCCAATGTTTTAGCCGGCTGTACAGGCATGGAAACAGCGCACGGCACCCTTTCAATAGAGGAGGAAGGCGCAAGACTTAGTTTGCCATTAGCAAAGTGGGCTTTCGCTTTTAATTCTCAAGAAATAGAGGGTATAATCTCCGAACTAGTTAATAATTAATAAAAAATATGGAACAAAATAATTTAAATCAAAATTGGAAATATTGGGTGATTCTTGCCCTGATTGTTTTTGCAGTAACATCATTTGGAAAAGATGATGAAAAGTTTGATGGCACCAAAACAATTGCTGTACAGGGAACAGGAGAGACTTATGCCATCCAAGATACAGTGATGCTTTCTTTCACTGTTACTAAAATCGCAAAAGATGTGAAAGTTGCTCAGAAAGATATGAATGATGTAATCACACAAATTTTGAAAGCGGTAAAAGATTTGGGTGTTGAAGAAAAAAATATAAAAACTACCAATTACAGCGTTTATCCTCATTATGTAAACGAAGCAGTGCCATGTCCACTTGGCTCATATTGTCCAACAAACAGCAAGACCGATGGCTTTGAAGCTAGTCAGACCATAGAAATAAAAATGCATGATTTAGACAAATCAGGAGAATTGGTTTCTGAAATAGGTAAGTTTAATCCAACATCAGTTTCTGGACTTCAGTTTGTAGTTGAAGATGATAAGGCCGTTCTTCGAGAAGCTCGCCAAAAAGCAATTACAGATGCAAAAACAAAAGCAAAAGAACTTGCAAAAGATCTGGGCGTGCGTCTTGGAAGAGTTGTTTCGTTTGATGAAGGTGGTAGAGGGTATCCAATGCCTGTGTACATGAAAGCTGAAGCTGGAATGGGAATGGGCGGTGATTCACAAAGCCTCCCTACAGTTATTCCTACAGGCCAGAACAAAATTACATCTTACGTAACTATTGTTTACGAGATAAAGTAAAAGTCGCTCTTATCATCAAAAAACAGCTCAACAAAGGGCTGTTTTTTGATGGCAATAAAGTACTTGACAAATATGTGTTATAGGTGTATACTAGACTTGTCATGGTGCAATAGGCACCAAGAACCGATTGCGGGGCGGACCCCCGACAAAACAAGGAGAGTGCGCCCCGCCTCAAGAGGGGGCGCCAGGGTCCAGCGAGCAATCGCTGGGCCCTTTCTTTTTTTGTTTGACTTTTTGTTTCAAAAGGGTATATTGGCCAGGTCAGCCCTCGGGGCTTTTTTTATTACAATATTTATTTAACTGAAAAATATGCAAATTGTTGATTACATCAAGGAAACAAAAGGCGAGCTCTCTCATGTTTCTTGGCCAACAAAAAAACAAGCCATTGCTTATACTGCCCTTGTTGTTGGCATTTCTATTGCTGTTGCAATTTATTTAGGTGCTGCAGATTTTCTTCTTTCAAGAATTGTTAAGATTCTAGTTTCTTAATCTATTTAATATTACTTTTTAACTATTACCTTAAATTATGTCAAAGCAAAAGATTTCAGAGGGTCGAAACTGGTATGTGATACACACTTATGCTGGTTATGAAAACGCAGTTATGCGAAATCTAAAACAGCGCATTGAGTCTCTTGGAATGGAAGACAGAATCTTTCAGGTAATAGTTCCAACAGAGAAAAAAATAAAAATAAAAGGAGGAAAGCGTGTAGAGGAAGAAGAAAAAATTTATCCCGGATATATTTTAGTAGATATGGTTGTGACAGATGATTCTTGGTATGTGGTTCGAAATACTCCTCGCGTGACTGGCTTCGTTGGTTCAGGAGTTTATCCTGTGCCACTAGACAAAAAAGAAATTGACTCTCTTTTCACTCGCATGAATGCTGACAAGGTTATGCACAACATTGACCTATCAATTGATGACTCTGTTCTTATTGTTGACGGTCCATTTAAGGATTTAGAGGGCAAAATTAAGGAGGTTGACCACGAGAGAGGGAAGCTACGGGTGCTTGTGTCAATGTTTGGACGCGAAACACCAGTTGAATTAGATTTCTTGCAGGTCAAAAAGATTTAAGGTAGTCTATCGCAACAACAACTATGGCAAAGAAAGTAGTAAAAAAATTAAAAATAGTCTTCCCAGCGGGTAAAGCAACCCCTGCGCCACCAGCAGGACCTATCTTGGGTCAGGCGGGTATTAACATTGGTGAATTCATAAAGCAGTTTAATGATGCCACCCGTGAAATGATGGGAGACACTATTCCAGCAGAAATATCTGTTTATGAAGACAGGACTTTCTCATTTATTCTAAAAACTCCCCCTGCATCAGCTCTTATATTGAAAGCTCTTGGAAAGGAAAAAGGTTCAGGACATGCTCCTGTTTCAAAAATAGGAACCCTATCAGACAAGCAACTAACTGAAATTGCAGAAAAGAAAATGGTTGATTTAAATGCCAATGATGTAGATGCAGCTAAAAAAATAATCGCAGGCTCTGCTCGCTCTATGGGTGTTGATGTGAAATAAAAATCACTCGCTTTTGTTTTCGGCGTTCACGCATAACTTTTTCCAGCGAAAAAGTTTGCTGTCTCTCAGTTTGCCAAAGTAAAGAGCCCCGCTAAAAGCGGGGTCTTGACTTACCATGCTGGCAAACCTCCGAGACGAACGGCGAAAACAAAAGCTCGCTCTAAGTAATATTTGTGTTATTTTGGGGACTAGAAAGCCCCCCAAAGTAGGAGGAACGATGCTTACAGTTCTTTTCTCTGATTACCCAAGGGATTTAGACAGAAGTTGGACCAATTTCTGCTTGGATCTCATGGGGTTTACAAAAGGAACTCTTGGTCACCAAGTTTCCAAGGTACAGCAAGGCAGAGACTTTCCTGTGGTCGATGCTCTTGTTGTTTTTCCGGGAGCTCTGTGTGATGAGGGTGTGGTAAGAGCTCAAATGCGTAATGTTCCAGTTCTTGAGCTCAAAAACCACAGCTACTTTCAGTGTTCGATAGCAATCCAGAAGTTTCTTGATGACATTGAGAAAAGAAAAAATCCGTAATGTGTAGTTGGGACACATTACGGATTTTTTGCTTAATTATTCGTGATGAGGTAGTTTTAATACAGAAAACAACAACGGGAGAAATTATGCGCCGTAAAGTGATGAGGCTCTATGTTGGATGTGCTCTCAAGGGTGCGCCTAAAAAGTTCGTTAAGTTCGTTGCAGAAGTGAAGAAAGACTTAGCAGAGAGGAATAAAGGAAAACTCGTAGTTCTAGAATTTCTTGGTCTTGGGGTTGGCTCTGACACTGATGTATATCGGGTGGATATTGGCAATGTAATGAAGTGCGACTTTTTCATTGCCTTTATTGACCACGCTTCAACTGGTCTTGGAATTGAACTCGGTGAAATGATGAGGGGAAGGGAAATACCGTTCCTCGTTTTGGACAACTACCGAAGAAATCACAACCGAATGGCAACTGGTGGTGTGAAAAACCGAAAGGAACGAGGGTTGTTTGCGGAATATACTTCGAAGGAAAGCGCGATTAGAATCATTGAGGGCTTTGCTAGAGTTCATCCACTTCTCAAAAAGTTTCAGTACAAATAAGAAAGGGCCGTCTGCGATATATCGCAGACGGCCCTTGTTGTTTTCATTACTTCATAACGATGTCGTGTTTTCCTCGCTTTACATCGAACGCTTCTGGGTTGTCGTCAAGGTGAACCACGAGCCCATATCGCCCGAACTCTTGAGTCAGCACCTCGGCCATTTCCCGAGCACGACGACGAAGGGTTGGCTGCACGAAGCGAGTGTTTCGAAGCTCAACGAGATACACAAGAGCGCGAAGATCTCCGACAATCGCGTTTGGGGTCCGGTAGCCCATTGGATGGTAGTACTGGGCGTATACCGCCGAGATCCCGAGATCTTCAACTGCTTCACGCTGATACTGAATGAGGTCGAGTACCTCTCCTTGAATCTCGGGCGGCATTTGATTGATGTACCACTGTTCAAAGCCGAAATTCGTCGTAAGAAGTGGCATTCTCTGAGTCACTGCCCTGTGACGTTGAATATCTCTGAACGAACCAAAGTCCAGAAGAAATTCAAAACGCATAGTGCCACAGAACGCTACTTCTTTTGGAAGTTCGGTTTTTGGAGGCCTGTTTTCGGTGGCTGGAAGCAACGATTCTGTCACCTCCCAATCAATTCCACTTGTGCTGAAGCCGAAGCCCGGATGAATTGTAGCGTCCGCGTAGTAATTGTGTCTCATCCATTTTGTCCGATACTCTTCAGCGTCAGCATACCGCTTGGTCGTGAATGAGCTCGGGTAAGCTTCCCGAAGTGCCTCTTCCATCTTGTTCGCAATATCGCGCACCTCATCAAGTGGGTGATGTCTCATCCACTCAATATGGTCCGCTGCTTGTCGCAGATTGGTGTGCCATGCGAGATTTGTTGATGCACCCGCTGGCAAAAGTCCGCGTACTACATCAAACGCACGAGCCTTAATTGCTTTCTCGTAGTCGGTACGATCCCATCCTTCTTGAAATGGGAAGAGTTTCCTGAAGCGCTCAATCATGATTGGGAGATATTTGAGATAGGCCTTGCGCCACCACTCAAGAATATCGTTTGATTCCGGACTCCCAAGGATGTTGATGAACCTCTGTTTTGCAAAGTCGATGTAGCGAGTGGATGCTTCTTGTCCGCTATACAGGAACCAATCCTGAATAGCTTTGGCAGCGAGCATGGAGACGCCCTCAGTGAAGATTGTGGCTGTTCCACAATCTCCAATTGATTTGTGGCCGAAACCAACATAAAAAATCGCCATGAACTTCTTGGCACCTTTCTTTGCTAGTACGGCCAAATGCTCCATCAGCCCACCCACAGAGCGCGAGTGGAGGGCTTGAAGCATTGCTTCCTCTTCTGGTCCAATAACGGCACCAGTATTGAGAACAATGACTTGCCCGCCATACTTCGTATCGCGCACCACATGTTTGAGGCGCTTCAACATGAACTTCCAAAACCACTCTTTTATGGCAGTGAACATTTTCTGGTCCTTGTCTGAAGAAATGTCAAAGGAGCTACGTTCTGGGGCTTACTTTATTCTTATTAAAAAACCAGTCAACTATTACTTACTTATATCCCTATCGTTATAAAGTTTTGGAAGCATTGATTTTGGATCCCAATTTTTCTTTAATTCTTTTACATTTTGTGAACTTTGGTATTTTCCAAGCTTGGAATAATCGTGCGCCAATATTTCACCTGTCTCAAAAAATATAATTTGAGCGACACGCCTACCAACAACGAGCGGAATTACATGATGTGTTGAATTGTTTGTAATTTCCATTGTCCAACGATTGATATACCCAACATCGCCCCAACCAGCACATTTACAAATTTCAATAAAATTTCTTCCCAAAGATGAACGAGCTTTCATCATTGTGGTGATGTGATTTTTTCCTCCAATAAATTCATTTGTATGAGCCAAAATTGTTTCTCCGGGTTTCAAAAGAATTATTTTGTCATTTGGTGAAATACCAATAAAATCAAATTTTATATCTTTCAAAACATCTTTTGCTTTTTGAGCAATATGTGGCTTTGTCCCCCAAACTTTGTCTGTGTGAATCTTGTTATAGATATTATAAATAGGAGAAATAAAGTCTGGCTTTTGTTCGCGGAAATAATATTCTCCCAAAGTCACATCGTAGCTAGAAGTGGCCAAGTTTCTTTTATCAAAAGGAGTAATAATAATGTCGCCTTTTTTGATTTCTGCCAAAATCTTCTTGTCTGATAGGGCCATAAGTTTGTTAAAAGGAATTATATATTGTCCTCTTTGATATACATATTGACTTGGACTAAATAAAGTTTAGCTTTGGTTAAAGAACAGTTCTTAACGGAGGATTTATGAAAAGAGGACAATTGGTAGTCGTTGATTCTCCAGAAGGCGCGGGCAAAACCACGCTTCTTGCTGAAGTTCAAAAGAGAGTTCTTGCTGGGCCGTTGTCCAATCGGATAATCTTCACAAGAGAGCCCGGTGGTACAGAGCTGGCAGAGGAAATTCGAAGAGTAATGTTCGGGCCTCTGGGAAAAACAGCCAATGCGCAAACCCTTCTCTCTCTTTTTTGGGCCGCAAGAGCGGACCATATTGAGAAGAAGATTTCGCCGGCCCTCATGGATGGAGTTCATGTGATAAGCGATAGGTTTGACAGTTCAACTTTCGCTTATCAGATATGGGGTTATGAAAACTATAACCTCGTCTCAACCTTTAACCACATGCGAGAAGTGGTGATGAGGGGATTGGTGCCCTTCTATGTTTTTCTTGATGTAGATCCGGTGGTTGGCCTTGCGCGCAAGTCGAGCACCTCTGACAGGAATTTCATAGACGACAAGCCGGTAGAATTTCACCAGAGGGTCTACAAGGGGTTTGGGGAATTTTTTGCTAAATTCCCGAATACCAATACGAGAATTGATGCCAGTCAGCTACCAGAGAAAGTTCTTGAGGACTTCCTCAAAGCCCTTGATGTGATTTTGATTGGGGGCAGGCCTAAACAGCTTTAAGTTTATAATCCCGCATGGATAGGTATCCATGCGGGGTGTTTGTTATTATGAATAGGTGAAAACAACAATACTAAAACAAATTGAGAATTGGCTTCAAGAAACTCTGGGGGAAACAGGGGCGGTTTCTTTTAATGAAAATTTGTTAAATGGCGATGTTTCTACAAATGTTGGTATTAAAAATAAAAATGCTCCAGAACTTTTAGAAAAACTTAAAACCAACAAACCAGATTTTATTTCGGAAATTTCTATTGCAGGCCCTGGATTTATTAACTTTTCATTAAGTGATGAGCTGCTAGTTGCAAGTTGTCAGGAAAATAGTGAAGTGCAAAAAATTCCGCTAGCTGGCGGAGAAAAAGTAATTGTTGAATATACAGACCCAAATCCATTTAAGGAATTTCATATTGGGCATTTGATGAGCAATGCCATAGGAGAGGCAATATCTGGATTGATTGAGGCAACAGGAGCTGAAGTGAAAAGAGCGTGTTATCAAGGCGATGTTGGTATGCATGTCGCTAAGGCTTTGTGGAAGGGCGATTATGCACTTGGCGCAAAAGCTTATGAAGAAGATGATTCGGCAAAAATAGAAATACAAGAAATAAACAAAAAAGTTTACGATAAATCTGATTCGGAAATAAATTCACGATACGAAGAGGGTAAAAAGAAGTCGTTAGAGAGTTTTGAAAAAATGTATAAAAAACTCGGAACGAGTTTTGATTATTTCTTTTTTGAATCAGAGTCTGCTCCAAAGGGGCTTGAAATTGTAAAAGATAGTACTCCAAAGGTGTTTCAAGAAAGTGATGGAGCAATAATTTACAAAGGGGAAGAGAGAGATAAAAAACTTCATACTCGTGTGTTTGTAAATAAAGATGGACTGCCTACTTATGAGGCAAAAGAATTGGGCCTGGCTCCTCTTAAAAAAGAAAAATACGATTACACAAAATCAATCGTTATCACAGGGAATGAAGTAAATGATTATTTCAAAGTACTTCTTTCTGCGATGGGTGAGATTTTTCCTGATTTGGCAAAAAATACCCACCACATTGGGCACGGAATGATGAGACTACCTAGTGGCAAGATGTCTTCAAGAACAGGGGATGTGGTCACAGCCGAGTCGTTAATAAATACGGTTGCAGAAGAAGCGCAAAAAGTTATAGAAAAGTCAGGGCGAAGTGTTGAGGAAGGGTTGGCAGAAAAAGTGGCGATTGGTGCGATTAAGTTTTCAATTCTTCGCCAACACCCTGGAAAAGATATTATTTTTGATATAAACAAATCCGTTTCTTTTGAAGGAGATTCTGGGCCCTATCTTATGTACACACACGCTCGTGCAAATTCTCTTTTGGAAAAAGGTCGCGAAAGTGGAGTTGGGCCAATTGAGGCACAGGAATTATTTGGTGCAAAAAATTTAATGCGCCTCTTGGTGCGGTTTGATGATATTTTGTTGCATGCAACCAAAGAATATTCTCCAAACCACCTTGTTGAATATTTACTAGAGATTTGTGGCGCATTTAATTCTTGGTATGCAGTGGAGCAAATGATTACAGAAGATAAAAAAGCATCAGCACAAAAACTTTTTATAGTTAAAAATTTTAAAGAAATTTTGGCTAAAGGATTAAACATTTTGGCCATTTCGGCTCCAGAAAAGATGTGATAGATTATAGGAATGGAAGACAAGGTGAGAGAAGATAAATCTCTCCTTAAAGAGCCTCTGCCACAAGCAGAGGAAAAAATACTCTCTTTTTGGAAGGAAATAGATCTCTTAAATCAGATAGAAAATAAGAAAAAACCTAAAAAATTATTTGCTAAAAGCAAAGAGTTTATTTTTTATGAAGGACCGCCAACAGCTAATGGGCGTCCTGGCATTCACCACTTACTTGCGCGTGCATTCAAAGATGTTGTTTTGAGATATAAAACAATGCAGGGTTTTTATGTGCGCCGAAGGGGCGGTTGGGACACGCACGGGCTTCCTGTGGAGCTTCAAGTGGAAAAAGAATTAGGTTTGAAATCAAAAAAAGAAATTGAAACTTACGGCATTGCTCCATTTAATGAAAAGTGTCAGGAAAGTGTGTGGACATATGTAGAGGAGTGGGAGCGTTTTACAGACCGCATAGGATACATGCTTGATCAAAAAAACGCTTATGTGACATATAAGCCGGAATATATTGAATCTGTTTGGAACATTATTTCAAAAGTTGCAGAACAAAATCTTTTATATAAAGACTACAAAGTGGTGCCATGGTGCCCGCGCTGTGGGACGGCTCTATCTAGCCACGAATTGGCACAAGGGTATCAAGATGATAAAGATTTGTCTGTTTATATAAAGTTTCCTGTTGTTGGTGAGCCAAATACTTATTTTCTTGCATGGACTACAACCCCTTGGACCTTGCCCGGACATGTTGCTTTAGCTGTAGGAGAAAAGATTTCTTATGTAAAAGTTAAACAAGGAGAGGAGTTTTTTATTTTAGCTGAAAGTAGGACAAGTATTTTGCCAGAAGGATTTGAAATAGTTGAAAAAATATTTGGAAAAGATTTGGTTGGTAAAAAATATTTGCCACCCTATGACTTTTTAGAAAAAAATATTCCTGATTCGGAAAAATCTAAACTCTCGAAAGCTTTTCAAGTGTATGAAGCAGATTTTGTGAATACAGAAGACGGAACGGGGATTGTGCACACAGCAGTAATGTATGGGCAAGACGATTTTGTTTTTGGCACAAAAATTGGTTTGCCAAAATATCATTTGGTGGATGAAGCTGGATATTTTGTAAAAGGCACTGGATTTTTGGAGGGTAGGTTTGTAAAGGAGGTAAACGAAAACGGAAAACCAACTTTGGCGGTGGATATTATTGAAGACCTCAAGAATAGGAGCCTATTTTTTAAACAAGAAAACGTTACTCACTCATATCCGCATTGTTGGAGATGTCAGACGCCTCTTATTTATTACGCGCGAGACTCTTGGTATATCGCAATGTCTAAACTTCGCGAAAAATTAATTTCTGAAAACAAAAAAATAAATTGGGAGCCAGAATATATAAAGGACGGAAGATTTGGAGAGTGGCTTTCTGATGTGAAAGATTGGGCAATATCCCGCGAGAGATATTGGGGAACTCCACTACCTATTTGGGAAGAACTAAGTGGCGAAAGAATTGTTGTTGACTCAGTTGAGACATTAAAGAAATACACAAAAAAATCGGGTAACAAATATTTTGTAATGCGCCATGGAGGCACAGAAGGCAATAAAAAAGAAATCGTTAGTTTTAAAAATGAAGCCAATGACCACCTAACTGAAGACGGCAAAAAACAAACTGAAAAAAACGCGGAAAAATTACTAGGCGAAAAAATAGACCTCATAATCACATCTCCGTTTACTCGTGCCCGTGAGACTGCTGAAATAACTAGGAAAACACTAGGTTTATTGGAGAATCAGCTTGTTGAGGACAAGAGACTAGCAGAGATAAACCCCGGAGATTTTGATGGTAAAAACTGGAATGAATATCACAATTTTATTTATGAATCTGGTCCAGATTGGTTTGAAAAGAAAATATCAAATGGCGAAGCACTTAAAGATGTTAAATGGAGGTTGGCCAATTTCTTGTATGAAGTAGAGGAAAAATATAAAAATAAAAAAATTCTCTTTATTACACATGGAGGACCTGCATGGCTATTGTTTGTAAACGCGGGATTATATGAACCAAGAAATAAAAATTATCAAATTCCAAACGATAATGTTTTTGTAAAAGATTTTAAAGTATTTAAAAATGCCGAGATAAGGGAACTGCCATTTATTCCGGTGCCTCATGACAAAAATTTTGAATTAGATTTACACAAGCCATTTATTGATGAGGTGGTTTTAGAAAAAGATGGAAAAGAATTTAGAAGAGTAAAGGAAGTGATGGATGTATGGCTAGATTCTGGAGCAATGCCATTTGCACAAGACCACTATCCATTTGAGAATAAAAAATTTATTGAGAAAGGAGGATTTCCAGCGGATTATATTTGTGAAGCAATAGATCAAACCCGTGGATGGTTTTACACACTTCATGCAATTGGAAATTTAATGGGAAGAGGGCGTGCATTTAAAAATGTAATTTGTTTGGGGCACATCTTAGATAAGGATGGTAAAAAAATGTCTAAGTCGGTCGGTAATGTTGTTGACCCTTGGATTGCGATGAATGAATTTGGTGCAGACCCAATCAGAATGTGGATGTTTGCAGTGAAAGAACCAGGAGAATCAAAAAACTTTGATCCGGAATCCGTAAAAGATTTATCCAGAAAAGTTTTTTCACTTCTTACAAATGTTTATACATTTTATGAAACCTATGGGGAAAAAGTAGCGCCATCAAATTCATCAAAAAATATTTTAGACCGATGGATAATCGCGAGACTTAATGAAACCAATGAAATTATTACCAAAAGAATGGATGAATACAGAGTGGTGGAACCCGCAAGAGCTATTCGCGATTTTATAGGCGATTTTTCACAATGGTATATAAGAAGGTCTCGCGAGCGGTTTAAGGATAATGATTTAGACGCTTCAAAGACAACAAGGTTTGTGCTGAACAATATTGCTCGTTTTATGGCTCCATTTAGCCCTTTTTACGCTGAAATGCTTTGGAGGGACATTAGGGAAGAGAATGAGCCAATAAGCGTTCATTTGATGGATTGGCCAAAATTCTCCAGCGTAGACAAAAAATTGATTTCACAAATGAGTGAAGTTCGTGAATTGGTGTCTAAGGCATTAGAGCTTCGCTCTCGTGCCAATATAAAAATACGTCAACCATTAAAAGAATTAAGAATTAAGAATAAAGAATTAGGAAAAGAGTTTTTTGAGATTATAAAAGAAGAATTAAATGTCAAAGAAATTATCTTTGATGAGAAAATTTCGGAAGATTTAGTTTTGGATACACAAATTACTCATGAATTACAAATAGAAGGAGATATGCGTGAACTGATAAGAACAATTCAAGAAAAAAGAAAAGAACTTGGTCTTACGCCAAAAGATTTTGTAAAAGTGGTTGTAAAAAATAATCCAGAAAAAAATAAAGATATTTCAAATTTTGCTTCGACAATTAAAAAACAAAGCAATATAAAAGAACTTGTTTTTGAAGAAGGTGAGTGGGGAGTTGAAGTTATGCGTGTATAGCCATGCACAAGATTTATACATCCGAGGGCTTAGTACTTAACTCAAGGGGAGTGGGTGAGAAAAATACACTAGTCACTATTTTTTCAAAAGAACTGGGTATTGTTCATGCTAAAGCAATTTCTGCACGCATGGCAAAAGGCAAACTGAAAGGCCACATTGTGCCTTACTCACTTGGAGCTTATACATTAGTTAGAGGAAAAGAGGGCTGGCGACTTATTCAAGCAAATTCCAAACTGAATGCTTTAAGCTCACTTACTACTTTAAGCAAAAAAAGAATTTTCGTTAGAACAATTAAGCTGGTTCAAAAAATGTCCGGCTTTGAACCAGAGGTAAAACTTTTTAATTGTTTAATTTCTGGATTTAACACCCTTATTAATATTGATGATTACTTGCTTAAAACATTTGAAGCAGTGTTAGTGGCGCGTGTCTTATTTATTTTGGGCTATATGTCTTTTTCAGAATTACCTGAAAGCCTAAATGATTTTGAAGATTTTAGTGATACAACGCTGATTGACTTAAAACACCATTTAAAAGAACTAGTGCTTCATATTAATGAGGGACTACAAGAAAGTCAGCTTTCTAATTAAGGAAATAAACGAAAGTGTTCTGTATAATTGATATATGCAAGATAAAAAACCAGATCGCTTAGGGCGTCTGGAGGAGGCTTTGTACTCTAGAAATGAAGCGCGCTTACCAAAAGAAGAGCGTGTTCATTTAACATCTAATTTTAATGATCCAGAACTTGCTAGGGGGATGTCGGATGATGTGCCATTGGCCGACCTAGTATCAAGGGAGCGGGAACATCCACATAGAAAAATTTTTGAAAAATTTTTTCTCGTCGCTCTAGTTTTCGTGGTAATCACAGCCGGTTTTGCTGGATATAAATTTTTTCTAGGAGGGCCGTCTGTAAGTGAAAAAAATATAGACATAACAATAGGGGGGCCTTCCATTGTTTCGTCTGCTACACCAATAACTTTAGATATTAGAGTTGAAAACCATAACGCTCGCTCCATAGAGAATGCTGTTTTGAAAATTAGTTACCCTAAAAATTCTAGAAGTGTAGAAGATAAAAACAAAACTCTTGATACGGAAATAGTTAAAATCGAGTCTCTTGGCTCTGGTGATTCTATGGGCAAACAAGTTTCTTTTTTGATTTATAGTCAAAAGGATGATGTGGAAATTTTAACTGCACGACTTGAATACGGGGTGCCCGGCTCAAAAGCTACTTTCATAAAAGAAGAAACATTTAATTTGGCTGTTGGCACAGCGCCAGCAATTTTAGATGCATCAATACCAAGACTTCTTGTCTCCAAGCAACCATTTGATGTTGTTGTTTCTGTAAAATCTAATTCAACAGAGACAATAAATGATTTAGTTTTAATTGCAGAGTATCCATTTGGATTTGTTTATAATTCTTCGGACATAAAACCTTTTACAGATGACAATGTTTGGCGTTTGGGGGATATGCCTGCTGGTGGTTCTAAAAATGTTCGCATTTCGGGGACTTTGGAAGCAGAGAATAATGAAGAGCGCACTTTTAAATTTGTTTTGGCGGTTGGGGGAGGTGTGTTTAACAGTTCTCAAAGCCAGATTGCTTCAATTTTAGAAACCGTTTCTGTCTCTAGGCCCTTTCTTTCTCTCACGGTTGGAGTGCCAGGAGGGCAGGCAAGCGCACAGGCGGGGGATAGGATTCCGATTGAAATAACTTTCACCAACAATCTTTCTTCCAGACTTAATAATGGAAATATCAAAGCAAATATCTCAGGAGTTTTTGATCAAAGTAATGTTGTGGCTCAAAGTGGTGGATTTTATAACTCAAAAGACCAATCAATAGTTTGGCAGCAGTCTGGGAATTCAGATTTGGCAGAAATTGCTCCAGGGAAAACTGGAGCGGTGAGGTTTACTTTGGCTATTCCAAAACTTTTGCCAACAGATTTAAAAAACCAAGGACTGACCGTGAAAGTTGTAATGACAGCAGATGAGATAAACGGCACAGATACAAATAAAATAACAAGTGACGCCAATACATCATTTAAATTTAAAGCCAATCCCAGCGCTTCGGCCTACGCTACAAGATCCGAATCAATCTTCAAACAAATTGGAACTCTTCCACCAAGAATAAATAAAGAGACAAGCTATTCTATAAATCTTTCTGCAAATACCACTTTTGCAAATATTGAAAACGCTAGTATGACAGCCACACTTCCACCAAATGTTTCTTGGAATAATATTGTTTCTCCTGGGAGTGAAAGAATTCGCTTTGATAGCAACTCACGAATTTTATCTTGGGACATTGGAGTGGTCTCTTCTTCAGATAAAGGACGAACTGCAACAATTCAGCTTGTTATAACACCAAGCTCTACTCAGCTTGGGTTTTCTCCGCCACTTCTCTCAAGAATGAGTTTTTCTGGTACTGATGCTTCTTCCAATGAGTCTATAAACATTGACTTGGATGATGTTACAACAGAACTTTTGCACGATAGTGGAATTTCGGATAGCGCGTCTGTTGTAGCAAAGTAGGGCAAGTTCAGATATTTATTTAAAAAGCGAGCGACGAAAGGTCACCAATGCTTTTTAAATAAACATTTGAACTTTCGGTTGAGTGAAGGAGCAAAAAGCAATTTGCTACGCTTAAATGCAGGCATTTGCTATTATTACGGAATGGAAAATAAGATGGAGGCTGTAGTTTCTTTGGCCAAAAGACGGGGCTTTATATTTGCTGGTTCTGAAATATACGGTGGTTTGGCCGGAACTTTTGATTATGGCCCATATGGGGTGGCACTAAAAAACAACATCAAAAAGCTGTGGTGGAAGATGTTTGTGGATAATCAGGAAAGAATTTTCGGACTAGATGCGGCGATTATTATGAATCCTAAAGTATGGGAGGCCTCAGGACATGTTTCTGGATTTTCTGACCCACTAGTTGAATGTGAAAAGTGTCATCTTAGATTTAGGGCAGATCAGTTGGACAATCAAAGTAAGTGCCCAGATTGTGGAGGTAAGCTTAGCTCCCCAAGCCAATTTAATATGATGTTTAAAACCCAAGTGGGTGCTGGGGAAGATGCCCCTGTTTCTTATTTGCGCCCTGAAACAGCGCAGGGTATTTTTGTAAATTTTAAAAATATTATTGATTGTTTTCATCCTAAACTTCCATTTGGAATTGCACAGATTGGTAAAGCGTTTAGAAATGAAATTGCGCCCCGCGATTTTGTGTTTCGCCAGAGAGAGTTCGAACAAATGGAATTAGAATATTTTATTCGTGAAAATGATTGGGAAAAGTCTTTTGAAAAATGGCAATCTGTTATGAGAGATTTTGCCGAAGAAGTTGGCATTGAAAATGTTTATGAAAATAATAAAGAAGATATTGCTCACTACAGCAAAAAAACTGTTGACTTTGAATACGACTTTCCTTTTGGCCGAACCGAATTATGGGGGCTTGCTTATCGAACAGATTTTGACTTGCGCGCCCACTCCACAGCAAGTGGTGTTGATTTAGTTTATCTAGACGAAGAGTCTGGAGACCGCTTTACGCCACATGTCATTGAGCCATCCCTTGGCGTGGATAGAACACTTCTTGCAATTCTTTTGTCTGCTTACACAGAAGACGAGTTGGGGGGAGAAAAAAGAATTTATTTAAAACTTCCACAAAATATTGCGCCAATTCGTGCAGCCGTTTTTCCACTTCTTAAAAATAAACCAGAGCTCGTAGAAAAGGCTAGGGGAGTATTTGAAGATTTAAAAACAGAATTTCCAAATATTATTTGGGACGATAATGGAAACATAGGAAAGAGATACAGAAGACAGGATGAAATTGGAACTCCAAGTTGCATAACAATTGATTTTGATACTCTGGAAGACAACACCGTGACTGTGCGCGATCGCGATACGGGAGAACAAAGAAGAGTAAAAATTGAAGACCTAAAAAATTCCATTTAGTTTTTTTATCTTGAACTTCTGAGAGAGCGAACAATAGAAGCAATATTTGAACTATTGAGCGAACGATAATGGCAATCTTGAACTTTTGAACAAAAGGTAGAAGCACTCTTTGAACTTCTGAGAGAGCGAACAATAGAAGAAATATTTGAACTATTGAGCGATAGAAACTAGCAACCTTGAACTTCCGAGCGAAGTGAGTGAAATTGGAGCTTGCTCATAATTTCCGAACAAGCGAAGGAAGCAATTCCAAATAAAAAACACCTTTTATTTGGAATTGACAAAAACACTTTTTGGTGTATAAATATGAATTAGACAAATCCCTGCTCATTTCAACGGAGATTCCTTTGTGCACGAAAGAATAAGAGAAAGTCCGCAAGAGATTATCGAAGCCATTAAGGCGACCACCTCTGGGTTCAGTAGCACTCTTCAGACCATCCGCATGGTCGTTTTTCCAATGTTGATGTCGGCCCCGGCTCTTATTGTGTGGAGCTATCTTTACAATAATGGTTGGCATTCTAATCCTGAGGCAGACAGCCCCATTGTGAATGCCATCCTCCCTTGGATTGGTAGTGCACACGTATTTTTGGCGGGGTTCCTTTTCCTGCAAGAAGGAAAAGACATCCGTGGATTGAAGAGTGCAGTGCGGAACAAAGATGAGCCTGGAAGTATGGAGAAGTTCCTCCAAATTGTTGAAGACAAGGTTCCAACGCCATTGCGGTATATTCTTTTGGTCACAGGCAATATCGTCATTTTTTGGTCGATGAGCTTGTATTATCAGAATTACTGGAGTGGTTTCTTCTCTGTTCTATCTGTTGCCTACATCATCTCTCTTATTTGGGAGGTGGTTGCTGATTTTGACGACCCCGTGAATGGAGTGTGGGTCGTGAAGGGAATACCGAAAGAATGGATAGAGAAAGCAGGAATCAAACGCAGGTTTTCTGACAGGGTATTTGAGTTCTTGTTTGGTGAGTAGTGTGTAGCGGTCCGGAGTATAAATACTTCGGGCCGTTTTTCTTTTACTTTTTTCTGATAGACTATTGCTCATGTTAAAAGCAACTCAACACACACTACCAAATGGCCTAAGGGTCGTCTTTGCGAAAATGCCAGATTCTCCAACCGTCACCGTACAAGTTTTAGTTGAAACTGGCTCCAAGTATGAATCCAAAAAAGAGGCAGGACTTTCGCACTTTTTGGAACATATGTGTTTTAAGGGAACCAAAAAAAGACCTTCCGCTTTTGCAGTTTCAAGAGCATTTGATGAGATAGGCGCAATCTCCAACGCTTTCACCTCAACCGAAATAACTGGATATTGGGCTAAGGCAGGTTTCAAAAATATTTTGCCAATTCTGGATATTGTTTCTGATATTTATTTAAATCCCGTTTTCAAAGATGAAGATGTAAAAATTGAAAGTGGGGTAATTAAAGAAGAATTAAGTAAGTATGAGGATCAGCCGGAGTCTGTTTTGGGTGAGGCATTTAATTCAGCAATGCATGGTGATCAACCCGCAGGGCGCTCAATTGGTGGAAACAAAAAAACCGTAAGCTCTTTTAGAGCAAAAGATTTTTATAACTACCACCAGAAACACTATGTAGCTAGTGCCACCACCATCGCTGTGGCCGGGCGCTTTAATGAAAAAGAAGTTTTAAAAGAGATAAAAAATCTTTTTAAAAACATTTCTAAATCAAAAAAACACAGCAAACAAAAAACAAAAATAGTTAATAGAAAACCCCGCGTAATTTTTGTTCACAAAGATATAGACCAAGTGCACATAGAACTTGGAACAAGAGCATTTCCATATATGGACAATCGTTTGGGCAAATTATCGGTATTACGAGGGGTTTTGTCTTCAGGAATGAGCTCTCGCCTTTTTCAGAAAATGCGAGAAGAGCTTGGTATTTGTTATTACGTTAGTGCTTTTAACTCCGCTTCAACAGACCACGGTGAATTTGGAGTTGTGTCGGGTGTTGATCCAAAGAGGGTAGATATAGCTCTAACAGCCATTATTAATGAATTAAAAAAGATTAAGAATGTACCAATTCCAGACGATGAACTTAGAAAAGTAAAAGCTTTAATGATTTCTAGAATGTATATGGCCCTCGAATCTTCTGATGAAGTTGCAAGCTATTTTGGTGAACGCGCAATTTTTCATAAAGATTTAAGAACACCAGAAGAGAGGGAAAGGGCAATTCTTTCTGTCACTCAAAAAGACATTCAAAATATTGCTAAAAAATTATTTACCAATAAAAACCTTCTACTTGCTGTTGTTGGAAGAAAAATAGATAAAAAGAAACTTACTAAATTGCTAAGTCTTGAATAGGGCACTGTATAGCCAAAAGTCAGCTGACGGGGTATATTGTAGTTATGAATCCCGTTAGAAACCGCGGTCACGAAACAAGGGGATAAACACAATGGTCAATATAATTATCAATAATATAAATTTCAGGCTACGCGAACATGTCGCGACCTGTTTCTAACGGGATGAATAAAGAGGAAATACACCTTAATATCAATACTCACTCATTAGTAAAGGCCATTGTGATTATTGCTTTGGCAGTCGCCCTATTTCTTATTAGAGATATTATTTTAGTGATACTTACGGCCATAGTAGTGGCATCTGCAATAGAACCAGCCTCTCTGTTTGCCATAAAACACCGTGTTCCAAGAACTCTCGCGGTGCTGTTTGTATACATTTTTGCCGGTGCATTGTTTCTTTCTGCGCTCTATTTTCTTCTTGTACCCCTTCTTTCAGAATCTTCAACATTCCTTTCTTCTATTCCGGAATATACGCGAACATTATCAACGGGCTCCAACGCCAACACTTTTTTGAGCTCTATCACTTCAACTCTTTCAATTCCAGACTTAATTAATCAAATAAACTCCACTCTAGTTCATGTTTCCAATGGATTCTTTGGAACAATTGATGTTGTGTTTGGTGGCATTCTATCTTTCTTTCTTTTATTCGTTCTTTCGTTTTATTTGGCAGAACAGGAAGATTGAATAAGTAAACTCTTGAGAATCGTTACTCCAATAAACAAAGAAAAATACATTATTTCTCTTTGGAAAAGAACACAAGAAAAAATTGGGCTTTGGATGCAGGGGCAACTCTTATTGGCTGTAATTGTTGGTGTGTTGGTATTTCTCGGACTAACAATTATGGGCGTTCCTAATGCAATCCTCTTAGCATTTATTGCCGGCGTATTAGAAATTATTCCTATTTTCGGACCAGTTTTGTCTGCGGTGCCAGCTGTGATTATTGCATTTGGAGCAGGTGGTTTTGGTTTAGCTGCTCTCGTTGCTGGGTTATTCGTGATTATTCAGCAATTTGAAGCTCACCTGATTTATCCATTAGTTGTAAAAAAAGTTATTGGAGTACCCCCAATTGTCTCCATTCTCGCTTTAGTAATAGGGGCAAAATTAGCTGGTTTTTTGGGGTTAATACTTTCTGTGCCACTTGCAACAGCGCTCATGGTTCTTGTTGAAGACTTAGAGAAAAGTCGAATTGAGTCAGCTTCATAAAAATAGATGGGTAATCGGGTTTATATAACTACTACACTTCCTTATGTTAATGCAGAACCGCACGTTGGTTTTGCGATGGAGATAGTGCGAGCAGATGTCATTAATCGTTTCAAGAAAATTGAAGGGAATGATGTTTTTTTTAATACAGGAACGGATGAGCATGGAATAAAAATATATCAAAGAGCATTGGAGGAGGGGAAAGATGTGCAGGATTTTGTAGACGAGAATTCACAAAAATTTAGAGAGCTTATTGAACTTTTGCATATAGACAAAGAAATTCACTTCATAAGAACGACAGATGAAAATCATATAAAAGCCACACAAGAATTTTGGAAAAAGTGTGATGAAAATGGTTATATCTATAAAGCAAAATATACAATCAAGTATTGCAATGGTTGCGAATTAGAAAAAACTAATTCGGAATTGGTTGATGAACGTTGTCCGATACATCCAAACTTAGACATTGAGCTCATTGATGAAGAAAATTATTTTTTCAAATTCTCTGCATTTAAAGGTAGGCTTTTAGATTTATATTCTAAAAACAAGGATTTTGTTACTCCAGCAACAAGATTTAATGAAATAAAGGCTTTCGTAGAAAGAGGGCTTCAAGATTTTAGTATTTCTCGTTTGAAAGAAAAAATGCCTTGGGGCATTCCTGTGCCAAATGCGCCAGAACATGTTATGTATGTTTGGTTTGATGCTCTAGTTAACTACATTTCAACGCTGGGTTGGCCAGATAAAAATGGTGATTTTGGAAAATATTGGACAGAAGATAATGAAATTATTCAGTACGCAGGAAAAGATAATTTGCGCCAGCAGTCTGCTATGTGGCAGGCCATGCTAATGGGCGCTGGCGTACCTACCAGTAAACACATTGCTATAAATGGGTTTATCACTTCTCAGGGGCAAAAAATGTCTAAATCAATTGGCAATGTTATAAACCCAATTGAAATAGTGTCGGT
>CAYNNE010000005.1:0-2241 GCA_964398725.1 uncultured Candidatus Saccharibacteria bacterium | reverse complement strand
GCATTTAGATATTTTGTTTGCCGGGAACTCTCTACATTTGAGGATTCAGATTTTACAACCTCCGCTTTTAAAGACGCTTACAATGCAAACCTTGCTAATGGCTTGGGAAACTTAGTTTCTAGACTTATGACCCTGTCTGCAAAATACCTAGACAAGCCTGTGGGTGTTAATGAAGTTAAATTGCCAGACAATTTTGTAGCTTCATTAAATAATTTTAGTATTCAATTGGCCATTAATTTAATTTGGGAAAAAATTGGCAAAATGGATAAAGAAATACAAGAAAAAGAGCCATTTAAACTTATTAAAACGGATCCTGATAGTGCAAAACAAATAATTAATGACTTAGTTATTGATTTATATACTGTCGCAAGAATGCTTGAGGCGTTTATGCCAGACACATCACAATCAATAAAAACATTAATTAAAGAAAATATTTCTCCAGTAACACCTCTTTTTCCAAGAATGGATTAAAATTTTATGGCGTATAAATATATTGATACACACTGCCATTTGCAGTTTGAAGATTACGACAAAGATAGGGAAGAGGAGATTCAGAAAATGAAAGAGTATGAGACGCTCGGGATTGTGGTAGGAGTTGATATTGCTAGTTCAAAACAAGCTATAAAATTAGCAGAAGAAAATGAGCACCTATTTGCTTGCGTGGGGGTGCATCCAACTTATGAGGAGCCAAACCTGGACGAATTAGAAAATCTGGTGAAGCATGAAAAAGTTGTCGCTATAGGCGAATGCGGGATGGATTTTTTCAGAGATAAAAAAGAAGATGTTTATGAAAAACAAAAAAAGCTTTTTGATTATCAAATTGATTTAGCAATCAAATATAACAAGCCGTTAGTGATACACGCACGGTCTGCATACAAAGAATTATTTGAAATTTTAAGTGAAAGAAAAAAGGAGGCAGGAGATAAACTTATGGTCAACATGCATTTCTTTGGAGGGAATATGGATGATGCAAAAAATTTTATTGATTTAGGGTTTATGCTTTCATTTTCTGGAGTTATTACTTTTGCCAGAGATTATGACGAAGTGGTGCGATTTGCTCCAATTACTCATCTTCTTACAGAAACCGATTCACCATATGCAACGCCCATTCCGTTTCGTGGCAAAAGAAATAATCCAAGATTTGTAAGTGAAGTGGTTACGGCAATAACAAAGATTCGTGAAGATAATTTTGATGATATACAACAAGTTGTTTTTGAAAATGCTTGTAGATTTTTTAAATTGAATAACAAATTTTAATATTTTTATAAATCTTGCTTATTTCAAGATAAAGTGTATTTTGTCTCTCAGAAGTATTTCAATAACCAGAGGAAACTCCATTGCCTAGCAAGAAGGACACCGAAGCGGAAATCCAATTATTGGATGCTGAAATCGAGAGGTGCAGTGGGGAGAACGAAGCAATAACGGAAATGTTCTCTGACGGGCATCCGATGGAGATTGGGTTGCAGTGCATCTTCACTAACAATGAACATGCAATCAGAGAGCTTAATCTCAGGAAAATAGAGCTTCAGAACGGACTTTCTCTGGTGCGTTGATTTGGTAGGGCCACGCGTTAGCGTGGCCCTTTGTTTTTATGGGTTTTATGCTAAAGTACCCAAGTTCTGGGAGGGCAACCCCCAGATCTTAGTAGTGTTAAGCCCATATTCAGGGCACAATGCGCCACACCGCATAAATTAAATGGAAGAAAGCAAAATCTATGAAGTGGGATTTATGATCTCACCCTCAATTAGCGAAGAAGAGGTTTCTCAAATAGTTTCAAAAATAGAGTCCCTAGTAACATCAAATGGTGGAAATATTTTTGATGGAGAAACTCCAAAATTAAGACGTTTAGCGTATCCAATCTATAAGACAGTTAGAGGAGCAAAAATTGTCGCAACAACTGGTTTTTTTGGTTGGACAAAATTTGAATTACCTGCAGAAAAAGCCTCTGAGGTGGAAAAATCAGTAAGAAATATTGACGAGGTTTTAAGGTCTTTGATGATAAAAACTATTAGAGAAAAGACTTATGAACCAAAGGAAATTGAGCCAGAATTGGAACAAACAGAAGAAACCCTTGATGAAATACCCGCAGAAATAATGGAAGAGGGAATAGTTGATGATGTAAGCGCTACTCCAACGGAAGTTGTTGAAGAGGCAAAAGAGGAATAGAATTAAAATCATAACAAACGGCCAATAACCAATAAACGAACAAAATATGAATTTAAACAAAGCGTTCATAATGGG
>CAYNNE010000004.1:252-27150 GCA_964398725.1 uncultured Candidatus Saccharibacteria bacterium | reverse complement strand
AATTGCTTTTTGCTGAAGTTTCAACATTAATATTTCCACCCGCTGAAATTGTGGGGTTGTAATCCCAAATCATGCAATAACTTTTATCTTCAAAAGTTCTTGGTACAAAATTTCCACTACCTGGTGGCTTCTCATCAAACACCGTTCTTTGCCAATACTGCACACAATTTTTTGTATCTAATAATCCACCCGCCTCTATTTCCAATTCATAATCCCAAGCCAAGCAGGTATTTTTATCAACAACTGTTTTTTGGATCCATTTCTTAGTAACAGGATCTTGGCTCCAAGTATTTGTTTCAGCATACACACCGCACACCCTTGAACCAGCCATTCCACCAGCTTCAATTGTTGGATTGTAATCCCAAACCAAACACTTACTTGTGTCTTCCACTGTCTTTTGAATCCAAATAGGGCTAGCTTCTGTCCAAAGTGGAGATTTCACGGTAATAGTTTTAACGGCGTATTGTTTACATACTTTTGTATTTATAGAATCCCCCGCTTCAATAGTTCCTCCGGTGTGATTAATAACTCCCCCAGAACCCACCCTTCCACCTGATTGAGTCGAGCCCCCAGAAGAAACACCCCCTCCAGAGCGCACACCGCCCCCCGACTGAATTGTGCCACCAGAGCTTGTTGTGGTACCCGTATCAATACTTCCCCCCGCAGAAGTTGAAGTGGAAGTCTCTATCGTTCCTCCTGAAATAATTACCCAACTAGATGAATCTGATGAATCGCCAAATGGCTCTTGAGCAAAGGCTATTTGTGCCCCTAGCAACAGGCAACTAACAACTAGAAACTTAAGTTTTTTATTATTTAAAAGCATTTATCGTAGCTTCAATTGCCTTACCTATTGCAACTGCACCCAAAAGAATAGCCGCGCCAATCGCTGCATATGTAAAGCTTCGTCTAGCATCCTTAATTTTATCCTCAGAACCTCGTGCTGTTACAAAAAGAAAACCAGAATAAATAATCATCAAAACAACAATTATTCCCCCTATAGGCAAAACTGCCTGATTGAGAACCGCATAAACCAAATCATAAAGATTGTCTCCTAACTTGAATGGGTCCCTTATCTCTATTTTTGTACCTTGTGCATAAGAAGTCCCAAAAAAACTCAGAAAAACTACTACTGAATAGAACATGTTGGCGATTTGTTTATTTTTATTTAATTTTTTCATTTTCTTTGAAGAATTTGTACTACTGCTTCTGGGTCTACGAATGTATTCATTATAAATGAAATAAATAGGTATGAGGCAAGTATTACTGCAAATCCAATTCCAACTTTTATTAATATTTCTTTTCCTTTTTTTAGCTTTCCCTCATCTCCTCCTGATGTGAGTATTATAAAACCAGCATAAGCAAAAGAAATTGGCGTCACCACCAAAGCAAGTTTAATAATGAAATCAATCGCCGTGTTGGCGAATTCTATTAAATTTGAATAGTGACACAATTCGGTTTCTTCAATAACACCGTTTTTGTTATTATCATAACCACACTCTGGAAGTATTCCCCCTTCTTGAGCAAATACTAATGATGGGAAAACTACTAGGCCAATTGCTAAAAGGAGTAAGGGGTTTTTAAAATATTTAGTCATGTTCATTATGGAGCGATAGGAGCACTTGGAAGTGTTGCGCTATTAATCAAATCCTGTAATTCTTTTTGCGCTTGATTAATTGCCTCTTCTACACGAATACGCCCCGATGTTACTCCGTCAACCATATTTTTAAATATACTATTGGTGCCAACAAAATCTGTATCCTTCCAAGCCACAGACTTTATAGCTCCATCATAAAACAAGTCTAGGGTTGGGTCTTCCGGCCTTTGGCTCAATAAATCTTTTCGTGCAGGAGGCAAATTCAAAACTTTCGTTAGTGGAAGCGCTGATTCTGCACTCATCATTTCAAAAACCGCCCCAAAAGCAGAGAGGGCTTGGGGACTACTTTTTGGAACAGCAAAAGCTAGTATTCTTCCAAATGTCATTGGGCGACTTGCTCCTTTTGATTGAGGGAGTGGCCCCACATCAAAATTAAGGTTTGGGTTTTTATCTTTTATTTTTTTATAGTCTGAAGCAAGACCTATAAACATTGCAGAATCTCCTGCAGAAAAGCTCGTCAAAGAGTCCGGCATTGACCTATTCCATGTATAAAAGACTTTCGCGGGGTTAGAAAATTCAGTAAAGAATAGTAGCCCTGCGTTACCAGGAGAATAAGGGAGATTAAAATTTTCATTTATAGATGCTCGCACAAAATTTTCTGTATCAGTAACCACTTTGCCTCCAGCCTGCATAATCATTGTAGAAATAATTTCTTTTGAGTGTAAAACATTTGAGAAAGAGCCGAGTGGGATTGTGGCTTGCACAATATTGCCGGTGCTTTTTTCGCTAAGCGTCATACTTCTCGACATTCCATACATCTCCTCCCAAAGTCTTGGAGAACGAACTAAAGAAAAATTGGAAAAGATATCCTTGTTATAAAAAAGCACCAGAGGATCAACCGCAACAGGTATACCAAGGACTCCTTTTGGTGTCCTCAAAACTTCGGCTCCATCTATAAAAGTGTTTTGAAAATCTCTTAAAGTAAATGAGGTGTAGGGAATTGGATAAAGCTTTCCTTGATTCTTAAGAATTTTGTCATGAAAGGCGAGAATAATGTCTGGGCCCCTATCTTCTGCTAAGGCGTTTACCAACTCACTATCAAAAGTGCTTTCTGGGACAAATTTATAGGTAATTCTGTAGTCAGAGTTTTGATAAAAAAGCGTTGCAGAATACCAAGTGCTCCACTGTTGTTCTTCGAGGGTGCCCCAAATAGAAAGGTCTACAGTTTCGTTTCCAGAACCTTTGTATGCCGAAAAGGCAATAATGCCACCAACAATACAAAGACCAAAAATAATAAGAACAGCAAGTTGAAATTTGCTCATTTGCATACCTCTATATTCTACAACATTTTTTCTAACTTTAGAGTGAGGATATTCAATTTAAAAGCATTGGTAGCCTTTCGTCGCTCTCCCTTAAACTGAATGTTGTTACTTAATCAACTTAAATGTTTGAACAATAGAGTCAGTCAATCTCTCAAATTGCTCTCCATTTTTATCGTCTACTAACTGACCACTGAGTTCAAAATTATCTTTCGGAAACGGCCCGCCTATAAAGTAAACAAAAGAAACATCATCTATCTTCTCGCATATATAACCATTACTACTAGATTCTGGTATGTAGTTAGTAAACTTGTTTTTGACAACTTTTACGCCATAAGTATTAACAAAATTAGTTGAATCAACTTTTGGTTTGCACACCCCATAGCCCCCTCCAGTGTCTTTGTTTATTTGGAGTGACAATTTATTACTGCTATTTTTAAAATCTATCGTTACAAATTCCTTTGATCCATCGAACGATTTTCCAACTCTACTTTCTGTAAAAATATAAGTTTCGGGATATTTAAGTTCAAAGTTAAACTCCGTATTGTTATAAGTTTTCCAACTAGCCATATCATCAGCGGATGTTGAAGCCGGCGCTTTTGTTTTTACCGTTTCAGCCATTTGAGTTTCATTATCAGAATTATTGAGATTTTTATTTTTAACAAAAATATAGCCACCTGCGCCCAAAACAGCCAATAAAACTATTACTAAAGGCAAAATAAACCCTTTTTGTGTTTTCATACTAAATATATTACCCCACTTTTATAACTTAGAGCGCGGGGTGTGCTTTGAAAAAGCCCTGGCAGGCGCGACGGCGCCGTACAGAGAAAATTTTCAGCAGAAAATTTTCGTGCTGTTTTCAAAGCACACCCCGAGCGACTTTTACAAACAAACCGCAGAAGCGAGCGAATCCCCTTCGCGCAATTTCATAATTCTCACTCCTTGAGTTTGTCTGCCGAGAGATGGAATTTCATCAGTTCCCACACGGATAATCTGACCTTTTTTAGAAATTGCTACCAACTCTTCCTCATCAGAGAGCACAATTGAAGCGGCCATTACTTTTCCAGTTTTTGGAGTTACTTGTGCGGTCTTAATGCCGGAGCCACCTCTTTTTTGCACTTTATATTCTTCAAGTGGAGTTTTCTTTCCATAACCATTTTGTGCAACGGTTAGCAATTGTGCCTTATCTAAATCTGTTTTTGGTACAACTTGAGCACCCACCACAAAATCTTTTGATTTTAAGCTAATCAAACGCACACCTCCTGCAGTTCTACCCATCTCTCTTACATCACCTTCACTAAAATGAATTGATTGCCCCTCACTAGTTGCAAGAATTGCTGTATCTCCCTTTCTAGACAAAGAAACGGATTGTAGTTTGTCTCCGTCATCAAGTTTGATAGCGATAATTCCACTAGACCTAACATCTGAAAATGATGCAGCAGAAACTCTTTTTCCAATACCCGCTTTTGTAACCATAAGAAGAGATGCACCTTCCTGTGCTTTTGCTTCTTTTGGTACTGGCAAAATTGAAGTGATGCGCTCGTCTTCTGAAATTGCTAAGTAATTCACAATTGATTTTCCTTTTGTGGCGCGTTTTCCTTCTGGAAGCTCAAACATTTTCAATTGATATGCTTTTCCTTTGTCAGAGAAGAAAAGGAGGTCGGAGTGGGTTGATGCGGAAAGAATATTTGTAACAAAATCCTCTTCTTTTGTATCTAAATCAATAACCCCAACACCACCTCTTTTTTGTTTTCTATATTCTTCTGGTTTTGTTCTCTTCACATAGCCCCCCGCTGTAAGCACGAGAGTTTGTTCTTCTTCTGTTACCAAATCTTCAACAGAAAATGATTTTGCTGCATGTTTTACTATCTTTGTTCTGCGATCATCTCCAAAGGTTTCTGCCACCTGCGCCATTTCTTTCTTTATAATAGTGAGAACCTTTTTTGTATCAGCCAAAATTCCCTTCAATTCTGCAATAAGAGCTTGAACCCCCTTTAACTCATCTTCTATTTTTTGTCTTTCCAAGCCAGCCAGCTTTTGGAGACGCATTTCAAGAATAGCCACCGCCTGCCTTTCAGAGAATTTGAATTCTTTCATCAAACCCTGTTTTGCATTTTCTACATCTTTAGATTTTTTGATGAGCGCAATAATTTTATCAATATGGTCTAGCGCTTTTTTAAGTCCAAGTAAAATGTGCTCACGGTCAAGAGCTTTTGCTAGGTCAAATTCGGTGCGTCTCTTAATAACTACTTTTCTGTGCTTTACAAACTCTCCTATAAAATCTGAAAGTGAAAGAGTTTGAGGAACTCCATCAACAATCGCAACTAGGTTGTAGTGAAATGTCTCTTCTAGTTGAGTGTGCTTATAAAGAGAATTAAGAACTTTTTGGGGTTGAGAACCATTTTTAAGTTCTATAACTATACGAATGTCTTTTGCAGATTCATCGCGCATATCACGAATTCCTTCAATTTTTTTCTCGCGCACCAAATCTGCAATTTTTATTATCAAATCCTGTTTATTCACTCTGTAAGGAAGCTCGGTGATGATTATTTGAAACTGATTGAGTTTAGACTCTACAATTTCTGCTACTCCGCGCACGACAACCCCACCGCGCCCAGTTGTTGATGCGTGATGTATATCTTTTTCATTAAATGCGATAGCTCCTGTTGGAAAATCTGGACCTTTTATAAATTGCATCAGGTCTTCTGTTGATGCGTCAGGATTATCTACATAAAAAGAAACTGCATCAGAAACTTCACGAATATTGTGTGGGGGAATATTTGTTGCCATTCCCACCGCAATTCCCAAAGTGCCATTCAAAAGAAGGTTTGGAACTGTTGTTGGCATTACTGTTGGCTCTTTTCTGGTGCCGTCATAGTTTGGACGAAAATCCACTGTGTCTTTTTCAATATCTTTTAAAAGCTCTCCTGCAATGCGAGACATTTTTGCCTCGGTATATCTTGGAGCAGCGGCGTTATCCCCATCAATAGAGCCAAAGTTTCCTTGAGGATATACGAGCGGATAACGCAAAGAAAAATCTTGAGCGAGCTTTACCATTGCGTCATAAACAGCCATATCGCCATGAGGATGATATTTTCCCAACACATCTCCAACCACCGCAGAAGATTTTCTAAACTTTGCAGAAGCATTTAGTCCCATTTCGTGCATAGTAAAAAGAATTCTTCTGTGCACTGGCTTTAAACCATCTCTAATGTCTGGAAGTGCGCGGTCTGTAATAACAGACATGGCATAGTCAATAAACGACTCTTTCATTTCCGTCACAATTGAGCGCGACACCACATTTTGATGTGGGATTTCTTCCTTTTTTATTTCTTCTTTGTTTTTTGCCATGTTATTGAGTTTGAGCTTCTGATTTTATCCTTTCGTACTGATTCTGCCAGTCCAAATTTTCTTGCATAGAGTCTGTTTTGCTATCTACTGAAGAAAGGAAACTTTCATAAGCACTCCCGATTTGGGCCTTCAGGGATGCAAATGGTGAATTGTTTTGAATTTTTGGTGAAGAGTTTTCAACAATTTGCTCAAATTTAAATGGAAGTAATACAAAAGCCCAAATTAAAAACAAGACAAGCGTTACTCCACCAGAAATTCCTAGTGCAATTGCATGTCTAGCGTTTTCTGATTTAGATCGTGTGTGTTCAATAGTATTTAATGTTTTTTCTAAAAAATTCTTCATTTTTCTTTACCTATTCTTGTTTTAGAATCACAACATCTGATTCTTTTCCTTCCAAATCTTTTTTCTTCAGCGTTAATTTATCAATTGGTGTTATTTTATCCTCTCCAGCTTCCTTTAAAAATTGTTTAAGGCTTTTTTCGTCGTAATGCATTGGGATAATTAAAGCTGGCTCAAGTTTAACTGCCATTTTATAGCTTTCCGCTGGACCCATTACGCCTTCTCCACCAATTGGGGTAAAAAGAATATCTATATCTTCAAGTGCTTCAGTAACTTTTGCATCTAAATCTTTGTGAGAAAGAGCACCTAAGAAACAAAGGTTCATATTTTCAAGATTCACTAAATAAATAGTATTCATTCTTTCTTCTCCACCATATTCACTTTTTGAAGCGAATCCTTTTACAAAAAGTCCTCCGATTTCATATTCTCCGGGACCGTTTATAACAAAAACATCCTTGTCGCCACGAGAGACGCTATCTGCACCATTCATATCGCGGTCCTTTAATGAAATGAGGGCAACATCTGCACCAAAACGAGGGCCTTTGATTTTAGAATCTTTTGAAATTGGGTTAAAAGCGATAGTGGTGTCTCCAAAGGTTACTTTGAAAAATTCCAAGCCGTGATATGTGATTACCATACACTCATTATATCAAATCTGGCTCTAATTGGCCACTATTTTTATATGTTTTTTATATTGAACTATATAGGGAGCGAGAGAAATTAATGGCAAAAATGTTCTACGAGTATAATTTTAGAAAATGAACTTGTTTATTTTCTAAAATTATCGAGTAGACAAAATACGAAGTATTTTAGCCATTAATTTCCGAGCGAGCGAAGATAGCAAGTCCCTAAATTTGGCCAAATTTAGGGACTTGACAAATAAACTAGGATGTGTATAATATGTATCAGAATCGTTGAAAAGAGGTTTCCCCTAGTGCCAGCCCGCCGGTAGGATATCGGCCGGTCCGCGTAGGGGGCAAGGGGCGTCCACGGGGAACAGGTACCCCGTCTACGCCAAAAATTCATGTCGTGGGCCATGACACCCTATGGTGCCGGCTCACAATTTTGGCCTAAGAGCCACCAGTGGAGGAAAAGCGATCAACCCAAGAAATTGTTCTGCGGAATGATTTCTTGGGCTCGAAAAGCTTAAAAGCAGAACCTCACTCGGGCAACCACCAAGCGCTTCATACCGACATGAACCGTTTGACCGCCCGATCAACCCTGATGATGGGCCCACCTCTTGCGGCGAAAAGGAGAATATCTGCGAAAACCCCAGAAAGTGCTACGGCACACTGGGCTCGCTCCAACTCGCGAACTAACCGGCTTTCAAAGAGTTCTTCCAATTCGGAGTACCCCGTCCCCGCGCCTATGCGCGCGGGGCACGGGTTCCCCCAACACCCCCTCAAACGAGGCGGTGTTTTTTGTTTGTATAAATATTTGCCTAGCACTTGCTTGCTTTAGATTTTATGTTATATAATTGGGTTTCCCCTTGGATCGGATGTCCTTGGGATGTCCTTTCCATAACCCCTTTCGCGGGAGTCTGCATGAGGATGTATCGAAACACGCTCGTGACTGCAGCGTTGCTCGCCGCTGTCATGACGACAGCTCCGCCGGCACAGGCATCTGTCAAGCAGAACGACCAGCCGCCGCAGCAGGTGAAGGAGCTCGCCTCGGCGATGCTACCGACCTTTTTGGTCGGTAATGCCGAAGTGCCGAACATCGTCTGGCTTGCCAACGATCCGGCTGCCGGATCAGCGGTCAGAACGATGCAAGTCGGCATGCAGAACGCGAAGAATTCGCCATCACCGGACAACTCGCCGATGCTCGGTAAGGAGGTGTGGGCCATTTCGGCCAGTCGCACAGCGCGTATCGCCCCCGCATCGTTCATTGCTGATATGACGGTTGATTTCGGAGGGTCGGTACTTCTGTCGCCTTCGGCGCGCGCAAGCCCGTCGACGTCGCGCCTGAGCAACACCGACTACGCGTCCACCATGCGCTTCCTAAAACACGCGACTACCGGCGCCAGCCACGTGAGACGAGAACTCACGCGCTAGGACGCCGGCCCGGCGACACAGGGTATGCTTCCCCACTTAAGTGGGATTAAGTCCTCGGCATGGCCGAGGAGTGCGAAGCAGAAACCCCCACCAATCAATCGGTGGGGGTTCTTCGTTTTTATATTTCATTCAAAATACTTGCTTTAATGTTTCTTTTGTGTTATTGTTTAAACAGAACCCGTTCCCACACAAAGGAGTTTCTGTGAACACCAGAGAACGTCCCTCTGTTTTTGCGTCCATTGTCTGGATGTGCGTCATTCTCGGGGCTATCGCTTTCTTCTCAACCTCAAAACCTGTGAAGTTCGAGCCTGTTCCGAACAAGCCAGGCGAAGTGCGGGTTGTTGAGGACTCCGTCACCTGTCAACCCGACCCGAACGCTTTCGGGGGCGCAGCCCCCCTCATTGATGGTCGTGTGACCAGAGCTCAGTGCGATTCGATCATGACAATGCTCAAGACCAATCGCGCCGAGTAGGTCCGCCCCTTGATGAGGCGTTCCTGTTTAATAGCCGGCCCTTGCGGACCGGCTATTTTTTTTGTACTATTTCGTGGCTCGAAAATTATAAGTTAAACCATTAAAAGCTCGTGTAATCCCCTTGAAAGTCTTGACTTCGTTTCAAGAGAAGTGACTTCAACATTTTCTGGGCATCACGAGGTTCGAAAAAATGAAAATAGAACCACATGTAGATAATTCGGTGATGGGGAAAATCATTGCGAGTTCCCCTACTCCACCAGCATCAGAAGACATTATAGAAGGAAAAGTTATAGGTATAGAAAAGGCAGCTGTTTATGTTGACCTCGCTCCTTTTGGTACAGGAATAATTTTTGGAAGAGAATTTTTGCAAGCTCGCGACATTATTAAAAATGTAAATGTTGGAGATACTATTGCGGGAAAAGTTGTGGGTTTTGATAACCCAGAAGGTTATATTGAAATCTCACTCAAGGAAGCTCGTCAGGCGCAAATCTGGCAAGAAGCAGAAGACGCTATTAGAGATAAAAAACAATTTGACCTTCCTGTAATTGACGCAAACAAAGGAGGACTCATTATGAACTGGCAAGGCATTCAAGGATTTTTGCCTGCTTCACAATTAAAACCAGAACACTACCCAAGAGTAACGGATGGAGATAAAGATAAAATTCTAGAGGAATTGCGTAAATTAATTGGCGAACACATTGCGGTTGCAGTTATTGCAGCAATGCCAAAAGAAGGAAAGCTTATTTTCTCTGAAAAGGGAGAGACTGAAAAAGTTCGCTCAGTTATGGTAGATAAATACTCACTGGGAGACGAGGTTATGGGAGAAGTTACAGGTGCGGTGGACTTCGGAATCTTCGTAAAACTTGAAGAAGGACTGGAGGGATTGGTACACATCTCTGAAATGGATTGGTCATTGGTTGAAAATCCTCGTTCTGTTTATAAGGTTGGAGATCGTGTGAAAGTAAAGGTTATTGAAATAAAGGATGGAAAGATTTCACTTTCTATCAAAGCCCTGAAACCAAACCCTTGGGAAGAGGCTCTTAAGAAATATAAGAAAGGTGATGAGGTTAAGGGGGTTGTTATCAAGTTCAACAAGCATGGTGCCCTTGCATCAATAGAAGAAGGTGTTGCTGGCCTTGTTCATGTTTCTGAATTTGGAACGGAAGAAAAACTTCGCGAAAAACTTGGCCTTGGAAAGGTATACAACTTCAAGATTGCAACTTTTGATCCTAAGGAACAAAAGATGACTCTCACTTTTGTAGAAGCCCAATAAACAAAGCAAAAAATATCCTTTTGAAAAGCATTGGTGACCTTTTGTCGCTCGCTTTTCAAAAGGATATTTTTGCGA
The DNA here is from genome assembly GCA_964398725.1 of uncultured Candidatus Saccharibacteria bacterium. GTDB lineage: Bacteria > Patescibacteriota > Minisyncoccia > Phycocordibacterales > Zambryskibacteraceae > 12-FULL-44-12b. The sequence goes on along the minus strand of CAYNNE010000004.1, from coordinate 16,672 downwards.
TACTACCCGTTAAATAGTGTAGAAGCTCTAGGAAACCCTTCATTAATAAGAGTCTCAATCGCTTCGCCGGCTCTTTTGATTTCTTTTTTGATAACTTTTTCTTCGTTTGGTTTCCATGTGCCCAAAATAAAATCTATAACCTTCTTTTCCCCTACTGGTTTTTTTGGTTTTCCTGATGGTGTGAGGGGCAAAATCCCAATCTTAAGTTGAAAAAATTCATTAGTTTTTATTTGCTTTAAAGTCGATTCCACTCCTCTATGCCCACCAGAACCCCTGTTAAAAGTGATTTTCATTTTCCCCAAACCCATATCAATATCATCACGAATTACAATCAAATTTTTTGCATCTTTTTTGCTTTTAATATATGCGCGAGCAACAAGCCCATTGTTATTCATTGCAACATCCGGCAGTAAAATCATTGAGGGTTTTTTTCCAATTGACCCTTTTGCAAAATGAGTTTTCGCTTTTCCGTCTTCTTTAAAATCTAAATCAAACTTTTTAGCTAGTGCGCTCACAACATCACGGCCAATATTGTGCCGAGTTCCTTTATATTCTTCATCTGGATTTCCTAAACCAATTATGTACCACATACAAAAAATATTAGCATAAAAATACGGCTAGAAATGGTTTTATTTTATGTAATTATCCCCTCACTGCAAAAGAGTGGGTTTAATTAGTATTGTAAGCAGGATCGTCGTAGGTCTTGCCTGGCTCGTCATAAGTTACTCCGTCATTCGAAAACAATTTCACGCCACCCCAAACGATAAGTACTAGTACAATCAATCCGATTAAATATTTCATATTGTTTTTAATTATGTTTAAAGACCCATTACTTTAATAGCTCGATTTATAATATCGACTACATAATCTTAACGCCCCCTTGCTAATACAGCAAAGTGTAAATATTTTAATTTTCGCTTTTTAGACAACAATTTTTCTTTTTACTTGTCCTTCCGAATAGCAAAGGGTACAATGGCGCGAACAACGAGCAAAATGGACGAAAATACTACTCAAAATCAAGTGCAAAACTCCCCAGAAATAAAGCAAAGTTGGTATCAAAAAACCTTCATAAAAGACATCCTGTCGTTCTTAGTAATAATCGTTTTTGTGGTCATTCCTTTTAGGATTTATATAGCTCAACCATATTTAGTAGACGGCTCTTCAATGGACCCCACATTTAAATCGGGTGAATATTTGATTGTTGACCAACTGAGCTTCCGTTTGGGCGACCCAAAGAGGGGCGATGTAATTGTTTTTCGTTTTCCTCTAAATCCAAAGGAATTTTTTATAAAAAGAGTAATTGGGCTTCCTAACGAAACTGTTTTAATAACCCCCAATGGAGTGGTGATAAAAAATACAGAAAACCCAGAGGGGTTTAATTTGGAAGAACAATATGTAGTTTTTAAAAAAACTGACTCCTTAAATTACACACTAAAAGACGGAGAGTATTTTGTAATGGGAGACAATCGCGGAGCTTCCGCCGACTCTCGCCTTTGGGGTGCAGTGCCTAGAAAAAATATTATGGGCAAACCATTCGTAGCTCTTTTCCCTGTAGATAAAATTCGCCTCTTCCCCGGTTCCCTTTCAACATTCACAAAATGAGATTCCAGCCAAAAGAACCAGAAAAACTGCCTAAAGAAAAAAGCGGACTTTTAACGAGGTCATTTTCTTTAAAGGTTGATGAAGTAGCAGCATATTTTGGATTTACACCAGTTGAATCATTCCTCCCGGGGCGCCAAGAAAGAGAATACGCAAAGGAATTATTGGGAGAAGAAAAAGAGCATATGCTTTTCTTGGACGAAGATGTGGCTTTTGTAAAAAAATATATAAGTGAAAACTGGAGCGCTCTTCCCCACCCCCTCTGTTTGGTTTCCCATTCATCTTTTGAAAAAAAGAAGTCTCTCGTCTCTTTAAGGATAATGGGAATTGCGGGCTCCGCTGGAGAAGCTCTTGCAATAAGAACAGTGGTTTCTCTTTTAAACGAAATAGGCCACGATAATTTAACCATTGCACTTAGCTCAATTGGAGATAGGGAATCAATGGGTGATTTTGACAGAGCTGTGGCGACCTTCATTAGAAAAAACACACCTTTAATGCCTCCTGAAATTAAAAAAGTGGTTAAAGAAAATCCCCTTCAACTTTTAACTGATAAAAAATATGCAGACTCTCCTTTCGCAGACAGATTCCCCACCACCATCGCCTCTCTTTCTCAAAATGCCAGAAATCATTTGAAAGAAGTGATTGAATACATTGAAGTAATGGACATTCCTTATGCTCTAGACCCTTCTCTTATAGCACCTCGCTCTTGTGCAAATCATATTATTTTTGAAATAAGAAATGAAAAAGGAGAAGCCCTTGCTCGTGGAATGAGACTTTCTCCATTAACCAAAAAAATGGGTGCAAAAAGAGAGACTCCATTTCTTTCTGTAATGGTTAATAGTGGCACCGCAAAAGCAACCCGCAAAAAACTTCCGGAATCAAAATTCCATTTTGTTCAGCTTGGCTACTGCGCAAAACTTTTGTCTTTGCCTTTGGTTGAAAAATTAAGAGAAGCAAGTATTCCTGTCATTTTTCACATCTCACGAGATAAGCTTGTTTCCCAATTAGCTCCCGAAGAAAAAACTCCATTTTTAATAATAATGGGACACAAAGAAGCGCTAGAAAAATGTGTGGTTATTAGAGACAACGAAACTCGCGCCCAAGAATGTGTGTCTATTTCAGAAGCCCCAAACTATATAAAAAAGGTACTTAAGAAAGGCAAAATATAGGCACATTTTCAATACTTGACAAAAAGCATAAATGGGGTATATAATACGAGAAGAGCAGTAATATTGAGGTTCCCTCACAAAGCGGAGTAAACTATGCGGAAAATGCTTAGCGTTATTGCATGCCTCTTGGCGCTTTTTGTGCCCGAGGTGGCAATGGCTCAAGCCAGGCCAGTAACCCAGATGTTGAGGGTTTGCCGTGCTGAGCAAGCAACTCTTGGGGCGATTATCCGTTACAACAAATACAGTGGCGATATGGCCGGAATAAATATTGGCGTAACCATGCTTTCAGTGGTTACTTCAACTGGAGAAAACCTTCGTCTCGTATACGGCTCGCCGGGGTTCTTCGAAAAAGGCCAGTTGATACAGGCCTCTTACAAAAAACAAGATGCTGTTGATATCACGGATATCATTGACCCTGACGTATACCCAACCGTTCCCAGATACAAGCAATCCATCAAACAAGTTGATGGATTGCTGACGATAGCAATCGTCGCCGATACGTTTTTCACGTCTAAGGGCGGGAAATTGGTCCCGTTTGAAATCAAGGGTCGCTGTAAGTAGCTGTTCCTGTGAGGCGTCGCGATTGTTATCGCGATGCCTTTTGTTTTGCTTGTCTTTTTTTTATTTAAGTGCTAAAGTTTCGTGTCTATGGCAGTTAATGTAGAAATAAGCCGAGGAGCAAGCGAAAACAACCTTTCCGCTTTGCGCCGATTCACAAAAAGAGTTCAGGGCTCTGGGGTGCTTTCTCGTGTTCGTTCAAAACGCTATTCAGAAAGAAATCGTTCAGAAAATGTTAAAAGAAAGAAAACCTTAAAGCGCATCTCAAGAAAAGAAAACATTCTAGCTCAACTCAAAATGGGTAAAGTTATTGAAAAGAAGCGTGGCAGAAGATAAACCCCCACACTAAACTGGTAGTTAAGGAAAAGTGTTTACCTTTGTTTCATAAATCAGTGAAGAAAAAAACTCCCACAAAAAAATCTAAACTTAATTCACAGTTTAGTGTGGGGGTAAAAAACTTCACTCGTATTGCCTCTGCAATACTCCCAAAAAATTACGAGCTTTCTGTGGTTTTTGCTGATGACAAGCTCACTAGAAGCTTAAACAGAAAATATCGCGGTAAAAATAAACCCGCCAATGTACTTTCTTTTCCCCTTTCTAAAAATTCAGGAGAAATTTTCTTAAATTCAAAACGTATAAAAAAAGACGCCCCAAAATTTGGTCTTTCGCAAAAAAATTGCACCATTTATATGTTTATACACGCACTCCTTCATTTGAAAGGCTTTGAACATAGCGCTAGAATGGATGCACAAGAAAGGCGTTTTTTGAAAATGTTCAAAATAGATTTGCCGGAATCTTTAAAAACGCATTCACAAACCAATGGCAAGAAAAATATCAGTAGGAATTGACGTAGGAACATTTCAGGTGAAAATCGTCGTGGCCGAAAAGGGGCAACAAGCCCCTGTTATTTTGGGTACGGGCTGTGTGGAATCTAAGGGCCTCCGCCATGGCTATGTAGTGAACATTCCGGAGGTGGCTCGCGCCGTGCGCCTTGCAAAAGAGGCCGCAGAAAGACAGTCGGGTATAAAAATTAATTCTGCTTTTGTTTCAATTGGTGGCATTGGTTTGTCTGGAGTAATTTCTAAAGGCACCATACCAATTGCTCGTCAGGACAATGAAATTTTTGAAGATGATTTGGAAGATGTTTTGCAAGTAGCAGAAGAAACAATTTCAAAAGCAGATTTGCAAAACAGAAAAATAATTTCTGGAATCCCAATAGAATATTTTGTTGATAAAAAACCCGTTTTTGGAAAAGCAGTTGGAATGCAGGGTGGCGAACTTTCTGTGAAAGCTCTTTTTATAACTTGTCTTGAAAGTCATGTGAAAGATTTGGTGGAAGCCCTTGCTGATGCAGGAATTGAGATCTTGGATGTTTACCCTGCGCCTATTGCAGCAAGTTTTGTGACATTAACAAAATCACAAAAAATTGCTGGGTGTGTACTGGCGAATATTGGTTCTGAAACAGTTTCAATTTCTGTTTTTGAAAATAGTATTCCTGTTTCCCTTGAAGTCTTCCCTATTGGTTCCACAAACATTACTCATGATATTGCTCTTGGAATGAAAATACCCCTTGAAGAAGCGGAGATGCTAAAGCGAGGGGGCCTTTTAAATACTGATTATCCAAAGAAAAAATTAGACGATATTATTTCTTCTCGTCTTTCAGATATTTTTGATTTAATAGAGGCGCATTTGAAAAAAATTGGACGCTCTCAACTTTTGCCTGCAGGAATCATTATCACTGGCGGAGGTGCTGGCATCGCAACCATTGAAGAGTTCGGAAAAGCTGCGCTCCGTTTGCCTTCTCGTATAGCTCACATAGAAATTGGAAATCGTGAAAAAACTCTTCGCGATTCCACTTGGGCTGTAGCATACGGACTTTGCTTTGTTGGGCTTGAATCAGACAACAGCATCCCCGCATCAACTGTCTCTCTTTCTGGAATGTTTAAAAAAACTAGCGGACTACAAAAGGTGGCGAAAAGTTGGTTTTCTAAATTCATGCCATAAAGGTCGCTCGGGTCTGTTGTTTCAGAACCAACTACCACTCGGGTGAAAATTTCTAAATAGCTAAGCTACAAAACGAAAAATGCCAAAACTCACTTCGTTCAAACAGTTGTCATTTTTCTATTTCGCTAAAGCTCTTTAGAAATACCCTCGTGAGTTTCTGAAACAACAAACCCTCGCTCTAAGTACTAATTCAAAAAATTATAAATACAAAAAGAAATCCGCACCCAAGCTTTGGGTGCGGATAGGTTCTTGTCTCGGCTAGAACGGCACAATGGAACGTGTTTCAGCGTCGCAAACTACTGCAGACGCGTAGCCAACGAACATGTTGGGGACTCTTCGGTCAAATGCTTTGCCATGGATCTCGGCAAGCTCTTCCACAAATGGCAGGTGTGTGACAACAATTGCAACATCACCAGAAGCTCCATTTGCGAGCTTGTTTTCATAGAAAGCCGAGCTGTCTTCTTGGATTTCTTTTGTACTATCGGAATCTGCAATCTCCGAGCAAAACTCAATCCGTTCGCTCTTGAGAATACCCGCGATAATTTCCGCTGTCTGCCTCGCCCTTGTTGTGGGTGAGGAGAAGATTGGAAAATTCCTCGCAGATTCGCCGTAAAATCCGACAATCCTGTGGGACAATACTTCAGATGCTCTTATTCCATCCTGCGACAAACTAACGCCGGAATAATCGCCATGCCGAACCAATAAGACAGTTTTAAACAAGTAGGCGCTCCTTTCGTCTGGTTTTTGGTGTACTTCCTTTATTTATTAAAGCACATAACAATCTTTATATCAAGATATTGCAAGACTGCTTCTGGCGAGTAGTATAGGCGCACAATTGTCGGAAATTAGAAAAAATCTAAAACGGCAACTGCTAAATTTAGCCTTATTTAAAGCCATAAAATACAACTTAATAATATGCCACAGATAAAGCCAGAAGTAGAATCATTTGCAAGAATAAAGGTCATTGGTGTTGGAGGTTCAGGAAAAAATACTTTGAACCACATGGTTAACTCCAAAGTTAAGGGGGTTGATTTTATTGCTGTAAACACAGACGCACAAGATCTTCATAACTCATTAGCAAAAAAGAAAATTCACATTGGCAAAAATCTCACTCGTGGCTTGGGCACTGGAATGGATCCAGAGCTTGGAAAAAAGGCGGTAGACGAAACTAAAGAAGAAGTTCAAGAATCAATAAAGGGTGCGGATATGGTTTTCATTGCTTGTGGTATGGGAGGTGGCACAGGAACTGGCGCAGCACCACTTATTTCTAAAATCGCTCGTGAAGGCGGATGTCTCACTGTTGGCATTGTTACAAAACCATTTTCATTTGAAGGAATTCAAAGAATGAGAATTGCAGAAGCTGGCCTTGAAGAACTTCGTGAAGCAGTGGATGCATTGATTGTGATTCCAAACGACAGACTTCTCTCAACTGTTGGAAAAGAGACAACCGCAAAAGGCGCGTTCGCAATGTGTGACAACATCCTTAAACAAGCAGTTGAAGGAATCTCTGACCTCATCACAACTCCTGGAATAATTAATATCGACTTTGCAGACATCAAGGCAATCTTGCAAGATGCAGGTCCAGCATTAATGGGTATTGGTCAAGCAAACGGCGAAGGAAGAGCGGTGGAAGCGGCAAGACTCGCAATCAACTCCCCTCTTCTTGAAGTTTCAATTGCCGGAGCAAAAGGAGTGCTATTCTCAATTTCAGGCGGTGACGATTTAACTATGTTTGAAATTCAGGAAGCTGCAAAGGTTATCACCGAATCTGTTGACCCAAATGCAAAAATTATTTTTGGAACAGTCCGCGATGAAAAACTAAAGAAAAACGAAATTAAAATAACTGTCATTGCCTCTGGTTTTCCAGAAGGAGTGGTGAAGAAGGGCCTATTTGGAACTGAAGAAAAAGGAAAAATATTTGGAGGAGTGGAAATCATAAAACCAAAGGAAGAGAAAAAAACAGAGCCAGTAAAAGAAGAGAAAAAAGAAGTAAAGAAACCAGAACCAACACCTGTAACTGACGAGGAAGAAGACGATGATTGGGGTGCTGTACCTTCATTCTTGAGACGCTCTCGTCTAAAGTAAAATACACTCGTCATAATTCTCCGGCGAACACGGATAAACCCCGCCAGCGCGGGGTTTTCCTATGCTCAACTCACCAGAGTCAAGAGCTTCGCAGATTGACTCACCGAGCTGGCTCGTTTCCGCAATGTTCGGCGGAGAATATGACTCATTTCAAACACGATGATGAGTGCATAAAAAGAGCTAAAATTGGCTCTTTTTATGCTATTGACTTTTTGGTATATTATGTGATATAATCGCCAATAGACAACTAATCGTGTGCATCTGCACACAGGAGCTCATTGCCATGCTTAAGAAGTACTCCGAAAAGATTGGCTCCTTACTCAAGTTTTGGAGCCGTGGTCTGATTGGTCCAGCTATTACCTCGCTTATCTATCAATTGTTACTGAACTCCATTCCATCATCCAAGTATATGAGTGATGTCGTGGTAATTTCATTCATTGTCGGGATCATCGTTTGGTTTGTCGTTTGGCTTAAAGATGACGAACACGGAAAAGACAAGAATGCTTTTTCTGTGTTCTACGGATACTGGATTGCACTTGTTGTGACAATTTCGTATTTGTGGCCCGTTGTTTCGCCATTCAAGACTACCTTGCTAATTTCTGCAATTGCCTTTGGAGCTCGCTTTATCTACTGGTTTTTGGAGTTTGTTTCAAAGAAACTTGCAAAGAGACAAGCTCGTCGGGAAGAAGCAATCGAGAATGTGAAGAAAGCCGAGAGGGATGCTCTCGTCGAGCGCATCAACGGACTCATTGGCGACTCATCGCAAACCACTGCCCTGCTCGCGGCCATCGAACGCCTCACGCAGTATGTGCCCGAGATGTCCGAAAGACTGCTCAGTGCAGTAGCAGACGACGCAGAGCGATTCGTGATGCTTCGTGGACTCGAGTCCACCACCTCAAATGATGTTCTTCGGAAGAAGTGCAAAGATGAGGCGGATGAGATTGCTTCAACCGCTCGCAAGCTTTGTGCCGATTCAACCGAGATGGCCCTTGAACTCCTTGCGGATTATCAGGGCATTGAGGCTGATGGTACGCTCGGAGACGAGCGAGGCTCTCGACTCACTGAAGCGCATGAAGAGTTCAAGCGCTATCTTGAGGGCTTGAGAGAAATCAGACCTTACACGGATGACGGTGTCTCGCGTGAGTTGAGAGAGCTCGCTCCTCAGCCCGCCACACGGCCACTCCGTGCTCAAGACGAAGTCCGTGGACTTCGTGCAAAGAACTAAGCATGTGTTCCACCGCCCCGCATCAGTCGAAAGATTGATGCGGGGTTTTTGTTTTAAGACTTTTTTTGATACCCCGTAGTGAAAAATGGTATTGTTTTGACAATTGCGCCTTTGGCGCGATACCATTTTCTACTACGGGGTGATATTCTTCACAAACAATGTATGAATTAGCAATTATAGGAGGGGGCCCGGCGGGAGTATCTGCTGGTGTTTATGCTGCCAGAAAAAAGCTCAAAACTATTTTTATAACAGAATCATTTGGCGGACAAAGTTATGAATCTCAAGATATTCAAAACTGGATAGGCACGCCCCATATTTCTGGTAGTGCTTTTGGCGAATCTTTAGAAAAGCATTTGCGCGAATATGCGGGAGATTTTGTAGACTTAAAAATCGGAAAAAGGGCTGATTCAATAAAATCCGCTGGAGATGGTTTTGAAATAAGTGTTGGGGAGCAAAAATTCAATTCAAAAACAATTCTTTTTACAACCGGCTCAACCAGAAGAAAGTTAGAAATCCCTGGTGCATCTCAATTTGAAAACAAAGGTATTGTGTATTGCGCATCGTGTGATGGTCCCCTATTTTCTGGAAAAAATGTTGTTGTGATTGGCGGAGGAAATGCCGGCTTTGAAACCTCCGCACAATTACTTGCTTACTGCCCTTCTGTTACCCTCATACAGCGCAGTGATAGATTAAAGGCAGATGAAATGACAGTAGAGTCGGTTTCAAAAAACCCAAATTTCAAAGTGATATTAAATACAGAGCCAGTTGAAGTTAAGGGAGACAAATTTGTAAACTCTCTCGTTTATAAAGATGTTAAAACTGGAGAAATTACTGAAGTGCCAACAGAAGGAATTTTTGTTGAAATTGGATTGATACCAAATACCACATTATTAGATGGACTAGTAGAAATGAATGAATATAAACAAATTAAGATTGACCATCGCACACAAAAAACTTCTCTAAAGGGAGTCTGGTCTGCTGGAGACAATACTGATGTTTTGTATCACCAAAACAATATTGCAGCCGGAGATGCTGTTAAAGCACTAGAAGATATTTATATGTATTTGAGAGCGGGAGGTTCTTCTTCAATACACTAAGCTCTGCTTCATTTGGGTTATTTTAGATTGTGTTAAAATACTACCAATTGGTAGTATTTTAACACAATCTTTTTACGAACATTTGCAACAATCATGTTAGTTTTAAAAATAAAACTATAAAAAGAAAAGTGCGCGACTCGTTTCGAGTCGCGCACTTTGAAAACGTTCTTACAACTCACGGGCTTCGCAATCCATTCGGACCAAGCTTTGGTCCCAGGGTAGCGGTAGTTCCGCAATACGCACAAACGTTGATATTCCGTTCGTGGTTGTTATCCCAAATAGCCCAACCAGTAAGGCCTGTGACGAGGAGGCCAGCGGCAATCCACCAACCTTTGTTGCTCTTCTTTGCAACCACCTTGGTGGTATCCGTGGGCTCCTTTGTCTTTTCGACTCTGCTGGTGTCGTTCAACGCCCGCATAATCGCATTTCGCAGGGCCGTATCCCCCAGAACAAGCTCCACTCGTCCGTAAACCTTTACGGAGTCGGGGCCAGACTTTACCACCTGAGCTTTCGCTTTTTCTGTGGTATCGATCGTAGTGTGCTTATCCGCCAACATCTGCATTTGATTGTTGACCGGATTGCCACACAAAAGCGAAAGAATCATGAGTCCCGAGTTGTTATCTCGGAGACACATTTCACCTTTCCGGTAAATGCGCAGATAATTCATGGAAAGCTTGCCAGACGGCTCCATGATTCTGCCCATCGACACCTGCTTGCTCCCACAGGAAACAACTTCAAGGGAGGCAAGCCAAGCCACGAAATCATTCGTAGACTTGAACGACATCCCTGAACCGAGTCGGACGGCTTCCATGAACTGCTTGGGACTCGCCCGAAGCACAGACCGATCATTGTCGGCCAATGCCTTGATGAGGGCATCCTTGGGGAGCTCCTTGTGAAGGAAAGCTCTCCCCCGCTCTGCCACCGTGTCTACCTGCGCCAAAGAAGGCACAGGAAGAAGCAGAATGGCAATGAAAAGAAGCAACTTGCGGAACATGTGAGCCCTCCTTATGGGGCTTGTGAGTTGAAACGCTTGAAAATAACTTCTACCAGTATTGTATCACACTTTTTAGGTGCTTGCAATACTTAAAGAGCATTACCCAACGCCCACAAAAGTAGGTGTTTTGGTTCTAATATATAAGACGGATTTATGCTTTAAACATTACTTATTTTTGTATTGTAAAGCAGTTTACCTGTGCGCGATACAGGATTCGAACCTGTGACATCTTCAACGTCAATGAAGCGCTCTACCAACTGAGCTAACCGCGCATTAGTTTAATTATAACAAATCAACTATATCTACCTGTTTTTCTAAAAGTAAATCATTCTCTCCAAATACAAATTTTGTTTTTAAAAGTTTTCCTTCAATTATGTGAGGCAACCAAAATATATCATCAGGCCACATTTCAGAATATGGTATGTCTGAAACATTAAACCATTTTGGATTCATTTCTTCACTCTCTGTTGGCTCTCCATCCCATTCAATTGAAACGAAAGTGTGAACTGTTTGATTCCAATCGGGCTTATGCGGAAAGGTAAATGAGTGTTCTGCTACTTTTGAAATATTCTTTGCCAACACCCCAATTTCCTCTTGTGCTTCGCGTAACGCACCCTCTTCAATAGATTCCCCTTCCATAACTTTACCGCCAACCGCATTCCACCTGCCCACACCAAACCCCCGTTTTTTCATGGCAAGACAAATCTCCACAATTTTGTCTCCTTCTTTTTTTACCAAAAAAATATGTGTGGTATTTTTCATAACAACTTTTATTTTAAATCGATTAACTTATGCGGTGGCTTTGATACAAAACTTCCACCACCAGATTCCATTTCAAAACCATTTTTGGTATAAAAAGCATGCAACCTCATCCATGGATTGCTCTCTTTTCTAAACCTTTCTTCCTCGGCACCGACTCTTTCCACAAATTCTCTTTCTTCCTGAGTTAACACTTGTCCTGTATCGTGCAATTTACCCTTGGTAAAATCCCAACCTAACTCGTAAGCCCTTTCTTTGTCTTCAAAACTTACAGGTTGTGGAGACTCTGTTATTACGCCCGGATCAGCAATTAATGATATTTCATAATCTGAGTACTTCTTTTTTAATTCATTTAAAAGTGCAGAACCGTGCCCTTGGCTCTGCTCTCCAGAAAATAAATCAGCAATATAAACGCTTTTTCTTTCGTGATTAACGGCTATTGCGGCCCTAGCAGATTCAAATCTAAAAATTATTCTTTCTTCTTCACTAGGAATGGCATTTGGCGCTTTTTCTGTTTCCATATTTTTGTAATTTGTGACCCTAACGATACATGATTCAAAACCCTTTGTGGAGTTCTTTTCCCAGCTAGGCAACATAATGGCTAACTTTGAAAAGAAACCTATTTCCCAACATTTTGTTCAAAGTGAGGTGATGAGATTCATCCCCTAATGAGGTTAAAACTATGCAGCAGAGATGTTTTCTTTATCGCCATTTCTTCTGGAACTCATCTATGACTTCTTGGTCAGTGGGGCCGGAGCTTCTTTTTAATTCAACTTCTAGCTTTTCTCTTTCCTTTCGTTGGGCCTTTAGCTCACTCTGCATTGCCTTGAACTTTGCGTCAAGTATTGAGAACCCACAGACGCATTTCATTACTGCCCAACTAGGATCGTGAAATAAGCTTCTATAGCATTTGGGACATTGTCCGTGTTCAATCAAATGCCACTGAGGTTCCCATTTCTTTTTCATTTCTATAATTTATTATCCTTCAAACTCTATTTTTCTAAGTTGCTTCTCTTCCTTTGATCGCTTGTATTCTAGCTGTGCACTCTCTGTGAAGCTTTTAATCATATCCTCCACAAATTTCCTTACTCTAGGACTCTTGTCTCTCTTGTATTTTTCAAGGTTCTTAGCTTTTGACTCATATGCCCTAGCAAGACCATCTTCTCCAGATACAATACCCGTAGAATACAGCAACGAGTAAATCTTTGAATAGATTTTTTTATTATCAGTTCTACGAATAATTTCCATGCACAAATCTGGATCTCCTCCATCAATGGAACTCATTAGGTTTGCGGCTTTTTTTAGATTTTTCTCTGTGCCAGTTTTAATTAAGGGCATCAAGACTTCATTTCGTGAAATACCAACTCTTTCCAGAAAATGGCTGACATCCCAATTATAAATTGACCAACTTTCTGTTGCTTTTTCAAACCATTTAGAGATGATTGATTTAGATTTAGGGTGACCTGACATGAAAGCGCTAAGCTTTTCATTGAAGTGGTAGGGTATGGACTCGTATCGGGTGTAATCTTCAAAATCTCTTTTTTTTGATTTTGTTTCCTCATTCTTTTTTATGCGTCCCATAAATACATCAAGGATGAGGCTTAGGTCTTTCTCACCCATATCGAGCAATATCTGTTGTATGTGCCAGTCTAAATCATTTACCTCGATAAGTTCCTTTTTTAAAAAGTTAATATCCGCCTTGCTCCAGCCATTAAAGTCTATTGCTTTTCTCCATAGTCCAGTCGCTATTTCACTGAAGTAAATTCTTTTGCTATCAGGGTTTGAGCGGAATTCCTCAATAATTAATTTCTCTATAAACTTTGGTTTTTTTCTATATGTACTAATTAGCACATTTATAAGAGCGTGCCTCAACATAAAATTGCCCTTATCTCGCTTTAGATAGGTAAATTTTTTGTGTTTCCCAATGATTTCACTCAATAAATCCAAATCCTCCTGACGAGTTGATTTGTCTAAATTGGCACCCTGTTCAGGGATAATGGAATAAGGAATCGCACTCGTCAAAACCGGTTCTTTTAGAGAAGTGATCTGATTTACAAATTTGTCCCATAACTCAAAGTTCCTCTGCTTCCTAAATCCTTCTAGAAAGTCAGAGGTAAATTGCTTTAATGGTTTGTTACCACCTAGAGCGTTCTCTAAAAGCATGGAAGCAAGTTCTGGTTTTTGCTGCGAAAATTTTCTAATAAACAACCTTAAATGCCCAAATTGCCAGTCATTAACAATACCCTTGTAGCTGGCAATTTCGTTTAATTGAGTCTCCCAATTTTCTAGATTTAACTCAGTTATTAGGCTTATATAATTATCTATTGCCTGACTTCTCTTATTTTCCGCAGTATCCCATCCTTCTTGTTCGCGGTATAAGATATCATTTCCAGCAAGTACTCTAAAAAGAGAGTAGAACTCATTCGATGCTATGTCCTTTTTAAGAGCTTCTGCCTCGGGACTTTTTAACACACTATGTTTCTGGAAATAGTGTAATCTCTCATCAATCTCAGCTATGACAGGAAGGATTCCAATTATCTTACCCTTAGGGTCGAAGATCATATTTTTATATATCTCTACCAGATATTTGCCATCCTCAGCCACCATTTCTTTCAAAGCATCGCTATAAAGTGAGCTCATAGGAGTTCTCCCAGCTTCCTCAAGAGTAACTACTATCTTGGTCTGTATTCTCGGATCTTTTGTGAGATTAAATAGTCTCCCTAATATGTCAATGGTTTTTCTACGAATTTTTTTGAGTTCGTCATTTGCAACTACTGAACCCGTGCTAAAGGTTAAAGTATCTTCTTTCACCCACTCTGTGCTCTCTGCTTCTGGGCTTAGAAGTTCTCTAGTAACAATCTCAACAAACTCAAAATTTTCAAGCTTCTTTTTATCAGTCCAGGATGATATATGTTCCAGAACCTTTTGTTGTGGTGCGTAACCAATATTCTTAAGTGCCTGAAGGTTATACTCTGCTATATGCTTAATTAATTCTTTAGTTTTATTTTTAACCTCTTCCTCATTAGATTTAATTAAATCTTCTGTTAAAGAAAGTATTTCTTTTGGTTGGATATATCGTATATATGACAATAGAGTGATAAGTTTCAACAAAACATCCTGAGGAGTCTTTCCTCTAAAACGGCCGAACTTTGGATTAAAGGTTTTTGCCTTTATAGGATTTTTGAGTACATATTTAGTAATTCTCACCACAATAAGTGGTATTTTGTATTCAAACTCCTCAATCAGACCTAATTGAGTTAAAACTTCTTCATTACTTTTACTTTTTCTAATTTGCTTTTCGATTTCACTTCCAAATTTAGCAAGATACTTATCCGCCTTTGGATTTCCTAACTTCATTAACTTAGAGAGAATTTCTTTTTTCATACTTTTTTAATAAATAGGTCAACCACTCTTTCTAATGGGATTTTGATACTGTCAATCATTTCATTTAATATGACCTTTGCCAAATCAATGTCAATTACAGATGCGAGTTCGCCTATTACCTGAACCTTACTAGACGCTATGAGATCTTTAAGGAATTTGTCTTCCTCTTCCTCAGAAATATCGAGTAATTGTCTCAAGATGGATCTGTCGGAAAGCCCCCTCTTGTCTAAATAAAATGGTTGCAAAAAATAAATAAAACCATAATAGAACTTCTTTTGAAGCTCTGAATCTACGAAGAGGTCTTTGATTCTGTATTGTATGTCTTTAAACTCGGTAATTGATACTTTTCTGGCGTATCGCTTTTCAACAGACTGTTTTGACTTCAACGCCTCAGTCTTTATCTTCTCAACCTCATCTTTTGTGTAGTAAGGACAATGAATATCGTTTAAATCATCAAACTCTCTAAGGTAAATATTTAATCCTTCAAAAGACCAATACTCAATATGTAGAGTGGGGTTGTCGTTAACTATTTTTTTAAAGTTATCCTGCCCATCTTTTGTCAGAGGCACGTTGGTTATAAAAAGATACTTTACCTCTTGCTCTCGTTCGAGTATCTTTTTCACCTCTTTTCTGAATGTGGCTGTTATTGAACTCCTTAACTTACTCATATCGTAAGTACCAACCTCCCGCCACTTTATCTGGACAATAAAAGGAATTTCGCTAGCCCTTACATACTCTGCATCACTTCCACCATCGGCTCCTCTAACTGGACTCGGGACAAAATTGTCGGAACCGTAGACTCTTTTTAGAACGGCGAAAATCCAGTTGTCAAAGCCGTTTTGACCATATTTATCGTAATAAGTTTTCGGGATATGAACTGGAACCATACTCTTTGATACTACTCCTTTGGGTGGAGTTTGCT
This sequence comes from uncultured Candidatus Saccharibacteria bacterium, assembly GCA_964398725.1. Lineage (GTDB taxonomy): Bacteria > Patescibacteriota > Minisyncoccia > Phycocordibacterales > Zambryskibacteraceae > 12-FULL-44-12b. The sequence goes on along the minus strand of CAYNNE010000004.1, from coordinate 876 downwards.
AGTATTACCAGCCCCACCCTTCTTTTAGATATTTTTAGGTGAACCAAATCAAAATTGTGCTCAAAATTAAGACCCAGGTCTTTTCATATCTACACAACCACTTTCTAGCAAATAGTCCATTCTTACTTTTAGCACTTCTTCCTTTGAAGCCTGTGGGTTTTTCTGATAATAATCATCCAGCCAACTCGCTACTGATTCTACATATTCATCCTCCTCTTTAAAGTCCAGAGGACAAATTGGATTGTTGGGTTTATAAACCATATTTACCGCTATTACTACAGCTACAACTACTACAAGAATCAAAAGGTTTCTTAGTTGTTCAATTATCATAGGGAGATTTTCGTTTTGCTATTTTGCTTTAATAACCATCCTTGCAGCTTTGATTCTTTGTTTGTATCAAGGTTTGATTGTTTGATTTATAAATCATTTTACAAAACACATACATGGTTTGATTTTTTGATTATAATCAATTTACACAAAACAGATATTTACTTATAACTCTTTACATAATCCTCAAAAGCACTTTTTCGTTGAAGATAATCTGTACCTTCATTTCCCACCGTCCTCAAAAAGCTTGTTAGCATTTCCCCAGTAAGTGCATCATGTAAGGTAAGGCTTTCGTAA
>CAYNNE010000004.1:0-242 GCA_964398725.1 uncultured Candidatus Saccharibacteria bacterium | reverse complement strand
ATATTTCTGACATTCTTGTTTCTTTTCAAATAATTCTTCCACTGATATTTTTGAAGATAATGAATCATTGATGCCCTTATTTCTAGTGTCCACTTGTTCGTTTAAATTAAAGTAAATTGAGATGATTAAAAAAACAATCAAGATAGAAAACAATATGATATTTTTCTTGTTCATAATAGTTTTATTTATAAATACAAAAAGCCCACCACGGGTAAGGACCGAAGTCCTTCATACCAGTTTCC
>CAYNNE010000003.1:27483-28655 GCA_964398725.1 uncultured Candidatus Saccharibacteria bacterium | reverse complement strand
AAAACGCCTACCAATGAAGAGGTAAATGCAATGCATGCAAAAATTGAAGCCATGACCGAAAAAGATTACAAAGGTAAATTAAGGCTCGTATAACATGGCTTGGATATACAGAGTTGGCTTATCGCAAAGCGAAGTGAGTCAGGCAGAACTTGAAAGCTTAGGATTTAAGTATGATTTTGTTGAAGTAGAAGAAGCTTTGCGAGCGCATATTGATGAAACCTTAGATAAGCCATATAAACTTCACACATCAATGCGGGAGGATGCACCTAATTTTTTTAGTTGTTCTTCTTTGGTTAGTTATCTATATACTTTTGCTGGTGTTTCAATGCCAAGTTTAAGTTGGGAAAAATATGCTTTTGCGAAAAGTATTAAAAAGGAAGATTTGCAATTCGGAGATTTAATTTTTTCACATAACGGTCATCAGCCAAATAAACCTGTTGATCATGTTGGTTTTTATATGGGTGGCGGTATGGTACTTCAAGCGGCGGGGTATTGGTATAAAGGCAAAGTATTAATAGAAGATTTGGATAGTAGCCCTTCTTTTGCAAAGACTATAGGATATGGAAGAGTTGCAGATATAAAAGAAAAAAGATTTGTAGTTCAAATTCCTTACGATAGGATAGATTTACAAAACAAAGATAATTTAATAAAAGAAATTCATAAAATAGCAAACAAATGAAATTAAACATCCCGTACCACTCCCAATTTGATGAAATCACTATGTCAGAGTGGAAAGAAAAAGGATGTGCAATTACATGTTTGAAAATGTGCTTAGATTTTTCACGCCCTGATGAAATACCAAGTATTGATGATTTGATTAAGGAAGGAGAACTCATTGGTGGTTATGTAGAAAAAGTTGGTTGGAAACACGAAGCGGTTGTGCGCCTATCTCATAATTATGGTGTGCCAGCATACCCAGAAGAATTTAGATCAATAAAAGTAGATATAAATTCAAAATCTTTTTCAGAAAATATTTTAGAAAAAGATTTAATTGACAAAGGAGTACAAAGAATAAGAGATTCCATAGATAGAAAAGTGCCAGTGATAGTTTCGACATCTACAAAGTTGGGTTCTCACCAAGTTGTTGTTGTAGGTTATGAGGACAATTTGGGGTCTACAACCGGGTTAGATCGGAAGAGCACACGTCTGAACTCCAGTCACCTATACTTATA
>CAYNNE010000003.1:0-27473 GCA_964398725.1 uncultured Candidatus Saccharibacteria bacterium | reverse complement strand
TAAATGACCCAGACAATAGAAATATTGAGAAAAAGGGCGTTTTTATTCCCATTTCTGATTTTTTAAATAATTGGCGTAAATTTGCCATTTTTGTAGGTTAATAGAGCCGTTTTCTGTACACAAAAAGCCTTTATTTTGGCCTAATAATTTGCTATAATTCAGGGATAAATGGTATCCAAAAATAAGAAAGAAATTGAAGAAAAAAAGACCTCTTCCAAGGGGTCTTATAGCGCTGCCGATATTACCGTTCTGGAGGGCCTAGAGCCCGTTAGAAAGCGTCCAGGTATGTATATTGGTACAACAGGCCCAGATGGCTTACACCACCTTATTTGGGAGATTTTTGACAATGGTAGGGACGAGGCCATGGGTGGGTTTGCTGATGATATTGAGGTTGCACTTCTTCCAGGAAATAGAATTCGTGTAGTTGATAATGGCCGAGGAATTCCTGTTGATACACATAAGCAAACAAAAGTCTCAGCACTAGAGACTATTATGACCACCCTTCACGCTGGAGGAAAATTTGGGGGTGAAGGGTATAAAGTTTCTGGAGGTTTGCACGGAGTGGGCGCGTCTGTTGTTAATGCACTTTCAGATTTTATGACAGTGATTGTGCACAGAGATGGCGGAAAGTTTTTTCAAGAATATTCTAAAGGCAAGAAAAAAGTAGCAGTTAAAAAGCTTAGTCCTTCAAAAGATCATGGAACAATAGTTACTTTTTCTCCAGACCCAGAAATTTTTCAAGAAATTATTTTTGATTTTAATAGGGTTGTCCAACACTTGCGCCAACAAGCATATTTGGTTAAAGGTTTAAGAATTTCGGTAATTGACGCAAGAGAATGGGATGGAAAAATTCCAACAGACGAAGTTTTTTATCTTAGAGAGTTAGATTTGGACGTTCCTTCTCAAACTTTTTATTTTGAAGGCGGTCTTTATTCGTTGGTTCGATTTCAAAACTCTTTTCAAAAACCAATTCATAAAAATATTTTCTATATTGAAAAGAAAACCAATGAATATGAGTCAGTAGAAGTGGCTTTGCAATATGTTGATGACATAAGCTCTCGTATTTTGCCATTTGCAAACAATATTTATAACGGAGAAGGCGGAACTCATGTCACAGGATTTAAAACAGCCCTTACTCGTACCCTCAATACTTATGCAAAAAAGGGTAATGGAAACAAAGAGGAAGATAATTTTACTGGGGATGATGTTTTGGAGGGACTAACAGCAGTTATATCGGTGAAGCTTCGCGAGGTTCAATTTGAAGGTCAAACAAAAGCAAAACTCGGTACTGTTGAGGCCCGTGCAGCAGTGGAGAGTGTTTTTGGGGACGCCTTCTCTGCATTCTTAGAAGAACACCCTGAAGACGGAAGAGCAATCATGGGTAAAGTTCTTTTGGCAATGCGCGCCCGTAAGGCAGCTAAGGCAGCAAAAGATTCAGTCTTGCGTAAGGGAGCATTTGAAGGAATGACACTTCCAGGAAAATTAGCGGACTGTCAGTCAGCGTCAGCAGAAGAATCAGAGCTCTTTGTTGTGGAGGGAGATTCTGCAGGAGGTACAGCTAAAATGGGAAGAGACAGAAGAATTCAAGCAATCTTGCCTTTGCGTGGAAAAATTTTAAACATAGAGCGAGCTCGATTAGACAGAATGCTTGGGTCTGAGCAAATAAAGAATTTGGTGGTAGCACTAGGAACTGCGATAGGAGATACGTTTGATATTTCTAAGCTCCGTTATCACAAAATAATTTTGGCAACAGATGCTGATGTTGACGGCGCCCACATTCGCACATTGCTTTTAACACTGCTCTATAGATTTTTTAGACCATTAATTGATGCTGGCTATGTTTATATTGCTCAACCACCTTTGTATAAAATTAAAAAAGGAAAAGAAATAGCTTATGCTTATTCTGATTCAGAAAAAGAAAAAATAATTGGAAAAGATGAAACGCTTGAAATAGAAGAAACATCCGAATCATTAAGTAATGATGAAGAAGTTGAAGAAAAAATAACTGAAAAGGGTGAAAGAAAACAAAAGGTTTCAATCCAACGATATAAAGGTTTGGGAGAAATGAACTCTGATGAATTATGGGAGACAACAATGGATCCCAAGAGGAGGGTTTTGAAACAGGTCACAATCCAAGATGCACAAGAAGCAGATAAAGTTTTTGACATATTAATGGGAACAGATGTACCAGCCAGAAAATCGTTTATACAATCAAACGCGAAATTGGCAAACTTAGATATTTAGTGCAATATTCTCTCTCAGAACCTTTAAGGGGCGAATTGTGTCTCACAAGGAATCAGCAAAGTCAGAAAAAAAGATGGAAGTCTTGTTTTGTACCTGTGATGCAGACCCCGATGAACCCCACAAGAGTACCTGCCCCTTTAACCAACCAGAGTTAAAGAAAAAAGATGTTACCGAGTAGGCGACATCTTTTTTTGTGCACATTTTTATCAATAAATTGGTTGTATTATATATACAGAAACGCTTACCGGAGACTAGCAATGAAAGTCTATTGTGGTAGGTGTAAGAAAGACATCGGGGAGATTTTTCCTTACGACAGAGAAGGATCAATTCCAGACATCTGCCATGAATGTAAGAAAATCATGGTACAACAAGTACTTGCAGAGGAAAGGGAAAGGGAGAAAGCCTCGCATGAATTTAGTTGGTAGTTTTATATAAAAACTAAAGGGACCCCATTTTTTGGGGTCCCTGTTTTTCCAACTTTATTTTACTGGACTTCAATCTTGACGAAGATGTCCGCTGGGTACCACTTACCGTCTTCAAGCTTGATTGCCCAGAAAGCATCATCGCTTCCGGCAATGTGTGCAACCTTCGTGCCCTGCACGGTGTGTGCGGAAGCAGTGGGAATTTTTGCCAGCCTTACCAGAGTTCCTGCCATGAAATGGGGGCCGTATTCAACACAAAACCTACGCTCTCCCACAGCAGGAACAGTTGCCATCGTTACCATCGGTGATGCCCTCAGTAAAGGTTGGGAGTAAGAAAGATAGCGTATTTATAGACAATTTACAAGCCTACTTTTTATCCGCGATTTCTTTTTTAAGAAATTCTATAAATTCATCAACTGTTTTTTCACCGAGTTTTCCACCATCTCGAGACTCTATTGAAAGATTATTGCCATTAACTTCTTTATCTCCAATCACAAGCATATAGTTTACTTTTTCAGTTTTTGCACCTCTGACTTTTTTCCCAAGAGTTTCATTTGAGTCGTCTAGTTCTGCGCGAATTCCAGCGTTTATTAAATTATCAAAAACATTTTTTGCGTATTCTTTGTGAGTATCGGCAACAGTTAATATTTTAACTTGTACAGGAGAAAGCCAAAGGGGGAAGGCCCCAGCATATTTTTCTATAAGAAGAGCCATTGTGCGTTCAATTGCACCAATTGAAGAACGGTGAACAACAAAAGCCCTATGCTCTTTTCCATCTTCTCCAACATAATTAAGTTTGAATCTATCTGGCATACAAAAATCGTATTGCACTGTAAATGCAGTATCCTCTTTTCCATTAGCATTTTTCATCTGTATATCAATCTTTGGTCCATAAAAAGCCGCTTCATTTTTTGCCTCCTCAAAATCTGCACTACGAGACTCCATTAGTTTTCTCAAGAGATTCTCACCTTTTTCCCAAGCCTCATCATTTTGATAATATTTTTCAGTGTTTGTTCTGTCGCCCAGGGACAATCTATACCTATAATCTGTATTTAATTTCAAACCAAAAACGCTAGTTACATATTCAATCAAATCAAGAGCTTTTCCAATTTCTTCAACAGCTTGTTCTTCTGATGCACAAATAATATGAGCATCTGAAAGACAAAATACACGAACGCGCTGAAGGCCCATTAGTTCTCCAGATTGTTCATAACGATAAAGTTTTGCGAGTTCTGCTATACGCATGGGTAGATTTCTATATGAGCGTGGTTCTGAAAGGTAAAGCTCAAAGTGATGAGGACAAGTCATTGGGCGGAGCATAAACTCTTCGTCGTCAACAACAATTGGCGCATACATAGAGTCTTTGTAGTGTGGGTAATGTCCAGATTTTTTATACAAATCTAATTTTGCAATATCAGGAGTTATGACATGTTGATATCCACGTTTTATTTCTTCTTCCACAATAAATTTCTCCAGCTCTCTTCTGATTGTCGCGCCTTTGGGTGTAAACAAGGGAAGTCCTTTTCCAACGGTGTCAGAAAATGTAAAAAGGCCTAATTCTTTACCAAGTTTTTTGTGATCTCTTTCATCCATAATTGCAATTCTAGCAGGAAAACCTTTTGTACTAAAGTGCCTTGACGAAAGCCGTACTAATACATATTGTTGTCGTTAGACACAGTCAAGGAGTTGAAATGGAGCGAAGGCGCAAAGCAATGTTGGAACGAGAACTAGCCCATCTCGTTTTTCTTATCGGATTTGTGGTCGGGCTCATTTGTACTGCTCTTGGAATTTTGATTGGGACTCCTGTTGCGCTTCTGTTCGCCAAAAAGCTAAAAATGGGAGATGCGGACCTCACATAGTGAGGTCCGTTTGTTTATAAGGCTTTTATTTTTTCTGCTATTAATGACTTTTCGCCATTTCTTTCTGTGATTTTACCAAGCACAATGATGCAATTGTCGGGAGTAAGAAACTTTTTATATTCAGTAAATGTTTTGGGGAAAATTACCATTTCAATTTCACCAGATAAATCAGCAATTTTTGCAAAAGCCATTGATTCGTTTCTTTTTGTAGTTACTTCTCTAATTCTCTCAATTATGCATCCAATAGTTATTTGAGTATTTACTCTTGTTTCCAGCGCCTTTTTTATATTCATATCTCGCTTCTCGAGTTTTTCTTTAAATTTATCTAACGGGTGGCCTGAAATATAAAGCCCCAAGAGCTCTTTTTCCCAAGCGAGCTTTTCTTCCATTGTTGCAGGTTCTCCATCTTTCATTTTCACTTCATTGTGTCCTTCTATTTGACCAAAAAGAGAATCATGGGTGTCTCCCACGCTTACTTTTTCTTTGTGAAAACTTAATAATGTTTCAAGGTTTGCAAACATTTGTCCTCTTTCACCAAAATCATCAAGCGCACCAGCTTTTATTAATGACTCTAAAGATTTTTTATTTAAATTTTTATCAGTAATTCTTGAAAGGAAATCTGAAAGAGAAGAAAATCTGCCCGCCCTTTTTCTTTCGTGTACTATTGCTTTTGCAATACCTTCTCCGAAATTTTTTATTGTTGTTAATCCAAAACGAATTTCGTCAGACTTTTTATTTTCTGGATCTCTAACCACGGTAAATCCAGCAAAGGATTCATTTATTGAAGGAGGTAAAACTGGAATTTTCATCTTTTTGCACTCCTCAATATATTTAGCAATAGTTTCAGTATCGCCAGATTCGGCAGTAAGAATGGCGGACATATAAATGGCAGGATAATTTGCTTTGAAATAGGCAGTTTGATAGGCGAGACGTCCGTAGGAAGCAGAGTGGGCTTTGTTGAAGCCGTATGCAGCAAACGGCTCAATCCATGTCCAAAGTTCCTGTGCTTTTTTTAATGGCCACTTGCTGTGCGTTACACAACCTTCAATAAATTTCTCTTTTTGAGCTGCCATTTCTGCAGGAATTTTTTTACCAACAGCTTTGCGGAATTTATCCAACTCGCCCCATGTATATCCGGCAATATCTTTTGCAATCATTAAAAGATCGTCTTGATAAACCAAAATTCCATAAGTTCTATCTAGAATATGCTCAAGAGATGGGTCCAAGTAGGAGATTAGTTTCTTGTTGTGTTTTCTTTTTATGAAGTCAGGAATAAATTGCATTGGCCCAGGGCGATAGAGTGCCACCATAGCGTTTATGTCGTGAATAGTTGATGGTTTTAAGTCAATCAGAAATCTTGTCATTCCAGAGCCGTTCAATTGAAAAGTTCCTTCTGTTTCTCCAACGGCGAGCATTCTGAAAGTTTTTTTATCATCAAGTGGAATTAATTCCGGGTCAACGAGCTTTCCTTCAATAGCTCGGATTCTGTCCACTGTATCTGCAAGAATAGAAAGGTTGCGAAGTCCAAGAAAATCAAATTTCAAAAGTCCTGCCTCTTCAATTGAATACATATCGTATTGGGTAATAAGTTTTTCGTCGCCCTTGGTATCAAATTGAAGAGGGGTGTAATCGGTGATAGGGGTGGGGGATATGACAACTCCAGCAGCGTGCACAGAAATATGGCGGGCACATCCCTCTATTTTTTTTGCCATATCTATAATGCGTTTTGTGTCGCGATCATTTTCATATTTCTCTTTTAGTTCAGGCACAATTTCAAATGCGTGTTCCAGAGTCATGGGAAAACCTTGAGACCCCATTGGAATTAATTTTGATATTTCATCTCCCTTTCCATATTCATAACCAAGCGCGCGCGAGACATCTCGCACAACACCGCGGGCCATCATCGTTCCGAAAGTACCAATTTGCGCCACCTTATCTGCGCCATATTTTTTTCTGGCATATTCAATAACTTCATCTCTTCTGTTGTCAGCAAAGTCCATATCAATATCTGGAGGAAGGGGACGGTCTGGGTTTAGAAATCTTTCAAATGGAAGCGCATACTCAATGGGGTTTATATTTGTGATTTGCGCAAGATATGTACACATAGAACCAGCGACAGAACCCCTAATATTGGTCAAGATTCCATTTTCGTGAGCAAAACGAAGGAGATCACCTACAACCAAAAAGTATGGAGAAAAACCCTTTGTTTTGATAATGCCGAGTTCATACTCAATTCTAGTTTTTATTTCTTCTGTTAATTCTATTTTCCTAATCGGAAGCCCTTCATATACCATTCTTCTAAACTCATCATCAAAAGTAGAGTTTTTTGGTATTTCAATGTGGGGGAATACCCATTTACCAAGTTCCAAATCAAGAGAACACCTTTTAGTGATAAGTGCATTGTTTTCAAGGGCTTCAGGAAAATCAACGAAATTTTTCTCAAATTGTTCTGAAGGTAAAAATGAAAAATTTTCTTCTTCTTCCGTAACACTTTCATCAAATCTGTCATTTGATTGTTGCACCATGAGCACAGTGTCTCTTGCAGGCTTATCTTCAGGTTCTAAATAATAAATATCATGCGAGGCTACAATTCCAACATTAAATTTCTCAGCAAAATCCTTTAAAGCCTTCATATGGGCGTTGTGTCCAGACAATTCTTCGTGAATTGTTATTTCAATGAATACATTTTTGGGACCAAAAGTGTCTAAATAAAATTTAATTATTTTTTCTGCTTTTTCTAAATCATTTCTTCTTAAAGCTTTTCCTACTTCTCCACCAAGTGCTGGAATAATGGCAATAAGGCCTTCATGGTAATTTTCTAAAAGCTCGTTATCAATGCGGGGTTTATAGTAAAAGCCTTCCAAATGACTTTTAGTTACAAGCTGGATTAGATTTTTGTATCCGACCAAATTTTCTACAAGAAGCACAAGACGATCACGGGTGTGATCAACCCCTGCTTGCTTATCGCTCCTTGTTCGCACTGCTTTATAAAAATCAACTCCTATAATTGGCTTGATTCCTTTTTCTTTGCATTCTTTATAAAACTCAATCGCTCCATATAAATTTCCAGAATCTGTTAGTGCGAGCGCAGGCATACCATTTTTTTTAGCTCTTGCGACCAAATCAGGAATTTTTGGTAAAGCCTGAAGCAGGGAGTAATGGCTATGAGTATGCAGATAAGAGAATTTAGACATAACTGAATTATACTCAAACATCCGCAATCCACAGGTTTGACAGTTGCCAAGATAAATGATTAGGTTGTGTAGGAAACAATTTCGGGAGGATTAATGGCTTCCAAGCCAACCAAGATTTCAGTATCAAAGTTCAGATCCAATTTACCTGAAATTTTGAATAGGGTTCGTTTTCTAGATGAATCGTTTATCATCATGAAGCATAACAAGCCCTATGCCACTGTCAGGCCAGCGAAGGGCGGAGAAGAAGTAAAGGCACGAAACGCTTCAAGTAGAGCCCCAGTTAAAAGCGCCGTCTAACGACGGCGCTTTAGTTTTATGTAAAATACAAATGTGAAAAAATCTCACAAATATATTATTGGAATTGATGAAGCCGGCAGAGGTCCTCTTGCTGGGCCGGTTGCAGTAGGGACTGTAAAAATTAAAAAGGATTTTGATAAAAAGTTTTTTAAAGGAATTAAGGATTCTAAAAAGCTAACCGAAGAAGAGAGGGGGGTGTGGTTTGAATTGGCAAAAAATGCTCAAAAAAGAAAAGAATTGTTTTTTTCTGTCTCTTTGATTTCAAATACTATTATTGATAAATACGGAATAAGCAAAGCTATAAAAATTGGTATTAAAAGAAATTTAGAAAAACTCTCTGTTTCTAAAAAAGAGTCTTATATTTTATTAGATGGTTCACTGAAGGCGCCCATTGAATATAAAAATCAACTTACAATTATAAAAGGGGATGAAAAAATTCCCGTAATTTCATTAGCATCTATTGTTGCAAAAGTAACCAGAGATCGTTATATGAAAAATTTGGCTAAAAAATATCCCATTTACAAATTTGAAAAACACAAAGGCTATGGAACTTTGGAGCATAGAAAAGCTATTAAGAAATATGGATTAATTTCAATACACCGAAAAACCTTTACAAAAAGTCTAATCTAAGCTGGTTTTTGGAATGAGAGTTAACTATTGCTTTTTTAAACATAGTGTGATATAGTAGTACGTAGAGAACCGCAAACCCGCGGACTCGTTCATTGGTATCAAACTAGTTCACGGAGATTTCAAATGCCTAAAATGGCAAACGGAATCATTGTGGGAAGTCATGCAAGCTGTGCAATCATTCACCGAGTGCTCTCAGACGGCACGGTGGAGTTTGCCAACCTGACCAAAAGGGGGCGCGCAGGACGTCTTCATGTGATGGAAACGCAAGAGGGTCGTGAAGGTCCTTTGGAGACGCTTAACAGCGGACTCCTCACCGAAGCGGCAGTTAGTGCAAGAGATTTCGCGTGGAAGCTTACTTCGGATGAACCAATTTTCTTTGCCATTGGCAAGGACATGAACCCACGGCATGTTGGGAAGATGCATCTCAAGCTTTTCTACCTCGTTTCTGTCGTGGGTAATCTTCGCGATTTTGATAAGCCCGATGGGGATGACATGCTCACCAAGATGGAATGGTGGGAAGCGGAGCGATTGATTGAGCACATGAGGCGGGTTGGCACCGTGCCAAGCCACCTCATGGCAACTGAACTCGCCATGCTTTATCTTCGTGACACCAACTTCAAGGTGTATGAGCGTTATTCCAAGCTCATCGCCACAATCACCGAAGTTGGAGTCTCGGAGGAAACAAAAGCGTCTGTGCGGGCGTACCTCGCACGGAAGAGTTGAGGCGCCACAAAAGGCCGTTCGCGACATCGTTGTCGCGAACGGCCTTTACTTTTAGATTATTTTTTGTAATATTGACCCACTATGGTTGTAAGAATGAGGCATAACAGGGGACAAACAGGTTCCCGTCGTAGCCACCACAAACTAGAAAAGCCAAGATTGGGTAAAGACCAAGATGGTGTTATTCATATGCGACACAGAATGAATCCAACTACTGGAAAGTATAAAGGGCGTGTTATTATTGATATGGCAGGAAAGAAAGCAGCTAAAATGGCCCGCCAAAAAGCAAAAGCAACAGAAAATAAATAACATGGGTGTAAAAAAATAAAACAAAAAGTGTGTGTGCGCCCCCCACCAATTAATTGGTGGGGGGAGGGCAAGTTAGTTAGTTCTTTACAACAATGGCAAACAGACACCTCTCAAGATCAATAGTCCTACAATCACTTTTTGAATGGGATTTTTTTGATACAAAGACAGCAAAAATAAAAGAAGTAGTTGAAAGAAATGCTGTGGAGTTTGCACCTGGAATGAAAGACCTTTCTTTTGCAGAATTTTTAGCAACTGAAGTTGTAAAAAAGAAAGTTGATTTAGATACGATAATAGAAAAAGCGGCCCCCGATTGGCCAATTGATAAAATAAACGGAGTAGACAGAAATGTTTTGCGTATTGGTTTGTGCGAACTTTTGTTTTCAAACAGAGAAGAAGTACCACCAAAAGTTGCTATTAATGAAGCAATAGAATTGGCAAAAACCTTTGGCGGAGAAACTTCAGGGAAATTTGTTAACGGTGTTTTGGGTGCGGTCTATAAAGAGTTGGGAGAGCCGGGGAAAGACCAACAATCTACAAAAGGAATAAAAGGAAAGAAAAATAGTTTAGACGACGAACAGATTCCTTTGGAGGAATTGGGTGGGGCGGTTGTATATGCATTAGATGGCGACAAAATATATGTCGCCCTAGTTCATGATGTCTTTGGACACTGGACTCTTTCAAAAGGAAAACTAAATGTTGGTGAGGATGTTAAAGAGGGAACAAAGAGAGAAATAAAAGAAGAAATTAATTTAGATATTGAGATAGAAAATGATTTGGGGAAAAACGAATATATTGCCTATCATCCTGAAAAGGGCAAACTTCGTAAGAGAGTTAATTATTTTCTAGCAAAAGCAAAATTTGAACCCCTAAAATTAGAATCAAGCGGGGGATTAGACGATGCAAAATGGTTTACTGTGGCAGATATTGTTGACCTGAATTTTTATGATGATGTATTGCCACTTATGACCAGGGCCGTGACGATTCTTGCAGAAAGATATAATAAAAAGTAAGACTTGCACAATTCACCCCCACACTAAACTATGTTTTATGTTTATGTATTAAGAAGTTTAAAAGATAAACAGTTATATATCGGTTCGACAAACAATCTAAAGAAAAGATTTCTTGACCACAATAGAGGAGCTGTACTGTCTACAAAATTACGCAAGCCTTTTGAGTTGTTGTATTACGAAGCATATAAAATGGAAAAAGATGCTAGACACAGAGAAAAAAATTTAAAGCTCGGTTCTACTGCCCTAAGACAACTCAAAAGGCGTTTGCCTACATGTTTAAAGTAGTTTAGTGTGGGGGTAAATGGCAGACATAAATTATAGCCAGTTAGAAAATAGCATCGGGATAACATTTAAAGATATAAATCTTTTAAAACAAGCCCTGACTCATCGCTCGTACCTAAATGAAAACAAAGACATTTCTTGGGGCCACAACGAGAGACTAGAATTTTTAGGCGATGCTGTTTTGGAACTTATCATCACTGATTATCTCTTTAAAACTTACCCAGATTATGATGAGGGGCAAATGACAACACTTCGCGCTGCTCTTGTACGGGCAGACACACTTTCGGACGTTGCTATTGATATGCAGTTGGGAGAGTATCTTTTACTCTCAAGAGGTGAGGCGAAAGATTTGGGAAGAGCAAGACAATATATTTTGGCAAACACCACGGAATCTATTTTGGGTGCAATTTATTTAGACCAAGGTTATGAATCTGCTGAAAAAATAGTGCACAAATATTTGGTGTCTAAAATTGAAACAATTATGCGCGAAGGTTTGGCGGTGGATCCTAAAAGTAAATTTCAAACACTTGCACAAGAGCATTTCAGTATTACCCCATCATATAGAACTATGAAAGAAGCTGGTCCAGACCACGATAAACATTTTACGGTTGGCGTTTATTTGAAAGATGAACTTATTGCTAGCGGAGAAGGGGATTCAAAGCAAATTGCAGAACAAAATGCAGCCAAGTCTGCTCTTATAGAAAAGGGTTTTTAAAAAGCGCTCAGGTTTTGTTTTAAAAAGCGAGCGACGAAAGGTCACCAATGCTTTTTAAAACAAAACCCTCGCTCTAAGTATTTAAGCGAGACAAGGGGTTCGCTCTAAAGTTCACAAAGGCGACATGTTATAATTTTTGAAATTATGTATCCCGTAGTAGAAAATGGCATCCGAGTAATTGTGGGATAATAAACAATATGATTGGTCGAAAATTAATAAAACTAATAATAAATATTGGCAATTTACTCGAATAGAGTAATGCCATTTTTCACTATCGGGATGTATTTACAGTCTATAGAAATAGCTGGTTTTAAGTCTTTTGCAAAAAAGTCAGAATTTGAATTTAATTCTCCAATTTCAGCAATTGTTGGACCAAATGGTTCTGGAAAATCTAATGTTGCAGAAGCATTCAGATTTGTGCTGGGTGAACAGTCTATGAAGTCTATGAGAGGAAAAAGGGGAGAAGACCTTATTTTTAATGGCTCTGGAGATACCCCAAAGGCTAATCGTGCTTCCGTTAAGCTTACTTTCGATAACTCCAGAAAGGTGTTTCCAACAATTGATTTTGGTGAAGTTGTTTTAGAGAGGGTAGTTTTTAGAGACGGCACAAATGAATACAGCGTAAATGGTAGCAAGGTTCGTTTGAAAGATATTTTTGAACTTCTTTCCACAGCACACATTGGGGCATCGGGGCACCATATTATCTCTCAAGGCGAAGCAGATAGAATCCTTTCTTCTAATCCCAAAGAAAGAAAAGACATGATTGAGGATGCGCTTGGCCTCAAAGCATATCAATACAAAAAAGAAGAATCTGAAAGAAAATTAGAAAAGACTCGTGAAAATATGAGAGAGGTAGAAAGTTTAAGAAGGGAAATTGCTCCACATCTAAAATTCTTAAAAAAGCAGATGGAAAAAGTGGCCCGTGTCGAAGAAATGCGAAACTCGCTTTCTCAAATAGCTTCCACCTTTTTTGCATCAGAAGAAGCTTTTATAAAACAAGAAAAAATACGATTAGGTAGTGAATTAAAACCTCTGAAAATTGAGTTTGATGAAATTGAAAAGGGTCTTAAAGAAGCTCGTCAAAAACTTTCTGAAAAATCAAAAGCCCATGAGCTCACAGATAAATTACACGAGATAGAAAAAGAGCGAGAGAGGCTCAGGGGCGAAGTAAATGAAACCGTGAGGGAAATAGGAAGATTGGAGGGTGAGTTGTCGGCAATGAAAAGAATTTCCCAAGTGAAGACAGGGGAGACAATTCCTGTATCCAAAGCGGTACAGTTTTTAGAAAAGCTCCACCAACTTGTTTTTGAACTCAAGAACCTTGCTCAAACAGGGAGCATTGAGGGAGTTTCTTCTAAAACACAAGAAATAGAAAATGAAATAAATAAGTTTAAAGAAGAATATAAAACCGAAGAGAAACGAGACGAGTTAGACATAAAAGAACTTCTATCAAAAAAAGAAAATTTAGGAAATAAACTTTTACAGCTCAAACATTCTGAAGAAGAAGTAGCTAATAATCACAGCAATATTTTAAAAGCCATAGATACAGAAAAAGATAGCGACAGGGTGGCTGAAAGAGAAACTTATGAACTTTTGTCAAAAGAAAAAGATGTACAAGCTCAAATTTCTCAAATCTCTAATGCAGAAAGAATGCTTTTGATAAGAGAAGACGAAATGAGAGCAAATATGCGAGAGGTGGGTGCGTTGGTGGGAACAGCATTATTGGACGAACTTTCAAAAAAGACAAATGCACAACTATCCGTTGAAGAAATAGAAACAAGCAGAAATAGAGAGAATGAAGATTCGTCTTGAAGAAAATGGCGCAGGAGGTGTTGAGGATATACAAAAGGAGTTTAGGGATGTTTCAGAACGTGATACTTTTTTGGAAAAAGAATTACTGGATTTAAATACTTCTGCTGAAGCACTAGAGAATTTGATTAAAGATCTTTCAGAAAAATTGGAAAACGATTTTGAAATTGGTCTGAAAAAAATCAATACAGCCTTCGAAGAATTTTTTGGAATTTTGTTTGGGGGAGGGAAGGCATCTTTACAATTAAAAACTATTCAAAGACGTCAACAAAAAATAAATGAAGAAGAGATTGAAGGCGAGGCAGTAAATTCTGAAGAGCAAAGCGACGAACGGGAGGAATCTGGTATTGATGTTGTAGTTTCATTACCACGCAAGAAAATTTCTGGACTAATGATGCTTAGTGGAGGAGAAAGGGCACTCACTTCAATTGCACTCATCTTTGCAATGTCCCAAGTAAACCCTCCGCCATTTATCATTTTAGATGAAACCGATGCTGCACTAGATGAGGCTAACTCAAAGCGTTATGGAGACATTGTGGAAAATTTGGCTCAGAAATCTCAACTGATTGTGATTACTCACAACAGAGAAACGATGTCGAGGGCAGGAGTTATTTATGGGGTAACAATGGGAGGTTCTGGTGTCTCAAAAGTTCTTTCAATTGCATTTGCAGATGCAGAGGCGATAGCTAAGTAAAACAAAACCGCCGAGAGTGTTAGTCTCGGCGGTTACGTTTTTTTACTTCTTTTTTTGTGAGGGGTACATGTATGTTTTGAAAACCATCACATGCCACACCCTTTGTCGGTTCTCTTCAGTCGCCTCTATGAGACCCTTCTTCTCGTTTATAAGAAGACGAGAGCGAATGAAGTTTTGTTCCTTCTTTGTTAGTCCAATGCGCGTGATATCTACCGCGGAACCAGTTAGGTGAACTGATGCCTTTGGTCCCTTTGTTGCGGCAGCGTTTGAGTTGGTGCGTTGAAGCTCACGCTGTGTTTTAATATCTCGCACACAAGAATTGACCCGTAGTGGCTTTTTAAATTCCTTTTGGAATCTCGCACCGAGATCCTTAAGAAATTTAACAGCCCACGGGCGACAAAGACGACGATGCTCTTCAAGTCGTGAATCAACAACAACGCTGTTTGGGTCGTTTGGAATTGGCACTAACAGTCCGCCAACCCTAAACTTTTCAATTTCAGCTTTGTCTTTGATACGGCTCAAATTCTCGCGGTCTGCTATGGAGTTCTGTCTTTCCATAGAATACGGTGAGCCACGGAGACTCGGTTGTCCTACCGCCTTAGAGGCAAGCAGGACGACTGCCAACAAAACAAAAAAGACTTGTCGCATATATGCCTCCAAGTAGAAGTAAAAGAGCCAGTCCGGACAATATTATACTACTCTACTAGAATAAAGTCCAGTTGCTTACGTTCTGGGTCGGCGGAAATTAATTTAACTTTTATTTTGTCGCTCAATGAATATTTTTTCTTTGAGTTTTGGCCAACAACAGCATAATTTTTTTGATCTAGTTGGTAAAAATCATCCTTCAAATCTTTCAGCTTCACCATTCCTTCTGCCTTTGTTTCTACTTCTTCAACATAAATACCCCACTCTGAAACTCCAGAAATTGTAGCTGTAAATATTTCGCCAACACGATTTTCCAAAAACTCCACCTGCTTTAATTTTATTGAATTTCTTTCTGCTTCAGATGCATTAACTTCGCGCTCTGATGTGTATTCGCAAATCTTCTGAAACTTTGCGTATTCATCTTGGCCAATTGCGCCTTTAGTTAATTCTCTTTGGAGCAAGCGATGTACCACTGTGTCTGGATATCTGCGGATGGGGGATGTGAAGTGTGTATAAAAATCAAAAGCAAGACCGAAGTGCCCAATGTTGTTTGTTGAATAAATTGCTTTTGCCATTGAGCGAACCGCCGCTACCTTTATCATTGTTTCTGATGGGGAGCCGGTAACTTCTTTTAAAACTCTTTGAATATCTTGAACAGTTGCAACGCCCTTTTTATGACGAAGTTCAAAGCCGAGGGCTTTCAAAAATGTGGCAAGATTTTCTATTTTTTCTGGGTCTGGAGTGTCGTGAATGCGATATATCATTGGAGCGCCACTTTTTTTCTCCATTTTTTCGTACATATATTTAGCAACTTCTCGATTTGCCAAAAGCATAAAATCCTCAACAAGTTTGTGGGTGTCTTTGCGAACTTTTTTGAAAACTTTTATAGGGCGACCCAAATCATCGAGTTCAAATTTGATTTCTTCTGTTTCAAAATCAATTGCGCCATTCTTTTGTTTTTCTTCGCGAAGTTTTTCAGCAAGAGCTTTAAGGGTGTTTAATTCTTTTAAAAATGGGCCATTTTGGGTTTCTAATACTTCCTGAGCTTCTTCGTATGTAAATCTTTTATCTGAATCTATGATAGTTTTTCCAAACCATCTATCTTGGACTACTCCACTAGAGTTCATTGTGAAAATTGCGGAAAAAGAAAATTTTGGCTCATTGGGATTAAGTGAACAAAGTTCATTTGAAAGAATTTCAGGAAGCATGGGAATAGTTCTGTCCACCAAATATATGGAAGTGGCTCTTTTATATGCCTCGGCATCTAATTTAGTTCCTTCTACTACAAAATGAGAAACATCTGCAATGTGGATACCAATTTCATAAGTACCATCTCCATTTTCTTTTATTGAAAGGGCATCATCAAAATCTTTTGCGTCAGCTGGATCTATTGTGAAGGTTGTTATGTCTCTATAATCTCTGCGTCCAAATTTTTCTGGATTTTCTAAAGTTTCAGCAAGTTCCTTCTTTTCATAAGTATCTTTTATATTTTTTGCCTCCACCTCTACATCTTTTGGAAAGTCCGCCTCAAAACCAGACTCCAAAACGATTGAGAGCATTTCTGTGTTGTGTTCACCTTTCTTTCCAATCACCTTTATTACTTCTCCAAGTGGTGCTTTTGAGCCATCACCCCAAGAAGTGATTTGTACCTGCACTTTATCTTTATCTTTTGCGCCAAGAGATTTTTCTGAATCAACAAAAATGTCTTTGTACATTCGCTTGTCATCAGGAACTACAAAAATAAGGTTTTTACCTTTTACTTCTTCCACAGTGCCCACAAATTTTTCTTTTTTTCTCTCAACAATAGAAACAACCTCTGCTTGGTATTTGTTGTAGCTAGACTTTGTGCCCAATGCTCTTATTTCTACTGTGTCACCATGAAGAGCCCCTTTCATTTTTTCAGGAGCAATTTCGAGGTCGCCTTCCTCATTATCTGGTCTACGGAAATAACCCACCCCACGCGAGGTGGCAATAATAGGGCCGGTTAGCAATTCTTCTGACATTTACAAAACTATACCATCCCAAACGAAACAGCGGTAATGGTAAACATTACCTGTCTCTGACGGGACGAGGATATTGCACGAACTCTTAAATCTGGTACTATTGCCTGACAATGTTAATGATAAGACTTCAGCGCGTAGGAAGAAAACACGAGACGGCCTTTCGCCTTGTTTTGACCGACAAGCAAAATTCCACTAAATCTGGAAGATATTTGAAGGTATTAGGTAGTTATGACCCTCGTAAGAAAACAGAGCATTTTGATGGTGAAAACATAAAGAAAGCAATTTTACACGGGGCAAAGCTTTCAATTACAGCAAATAACCTTCTTATTACTCACGGAATTATAGAGGGGACTAAGTTAAACGCCCAGCCAAGAAGAACTCCTAAAGAGAAGAAGGCCAAGTAAGGTCGCTCGGGCATTCATTTAAAATGCGAGCGTCGTAAGCCAGACCAATGCATTTTAAATGAATGCCCTCACACCCCGTACTAGTGCTTACTTCTTGCTGTGCTAAAATTATTGATATGGAAAAAGACCAAGAATTTCTTGATTATGTGGTAAAGGGATTAGTTGATCACCCAGAGGATGTAAAAACCGAAAGAACGGTGGATGAAATGGGAGTGCTTTTAAGACTTTCTGTACATCCTGACGATATGCGAAAGATAATCGGTAGGGAAGGGAAAACGGCAAATGCAATGAGAATACTTTTGCGTGTAGTTGGTATGAAAAACAACGCTCGCGTTAATTTGAAAATAAATGAACCAGAGGGCTCAACTAGAATGATGAATAATGATAGAAACGGAGGAATGAAAGATTTTGATCAGGCAATTGATGATCTCAGACTCTAGAGTTATAGTTTCCAGTTGTTAGTTGCTAGCAACTCGAAACTAGCAACAAGCAACTAATTTATGGATTTCCATTTCGTAACACTTTTTCCGAATGCATTTAAAAGCTACCTAGGGGAGTCTATTATTTCGCGTGCGATTGGTAGCAAAAAAATAACAGCTAAATTTTATAATCCTCGCGATTACACAAAAGATAAAAACAGAAGAGTTGATAGAAAACCATATGGCGGAGGTCCCGGAATGGTGCTCGAAGCAGAATCAGTCGGAAAAGCAGTTGCGGATGCAATAAAGAAATCTAAAGGGAAAAAATCAAAGATTATATTTTTTTCTCCTTCTGGAACTCAGTTTACAAATACTTATGCAGAAAATTTAGCAAAAAAGTATAAAAATATAATTTTTGTATGCGGAAGATATGAAGGAATAGACGCTCGCATAAAGAAGATGTTCAAAATGGAAGAAGTTTCTGTGGGGCCATATGTGCTTACAGGGGGAGAGCTCCCAGCAATGATTGTGATGGACTCAATAGCAAGGCGTGTGAAGGGCGTATTGGGGAAAATTGAATCTCTAGAGGAAAACAGGGTAGCAGGGAAAGATGTCTATACTCGCCCAGAGGTTTTGGTGTGGAAGGGTAAAAAGCTAAAAGTACCAAAAGTGCTTCTTTCTGGACATCACAAAAATATAGATGAATATCGTAAGGGTGGATAAGGGGCTAGACAGATAAAGAATACTGGTTTATACTCTCCCTTACCTCGACAGATTGAGTAATGGTATCCGGGGGTGCGAACGGGCCGAGAGACTCTTCTCTCCAAAAAGTTTAAAAAAATAATTTAACAGAAACAATAAAACTGAGTCCCAAAAGGGCCAGCGGGTTTATTTTTTTTATGACAAAAACTATGGAAAAAAGACTTCCTGTGGGCGCGTCCCCAAAGAAAGTCTTCGGGAAATACAAAAAGCCATTAGTTGAGGTACCTAATCTCGTAGAACTTCAATTGAAAAGCTTCAGTTGGCTTCTCAAGGATGGATTGAAAGAAGTGTTTGATGAATTTAAAACCATCAAAGATTTCACCGGTAAAAAGTTTGAGCTTCAGTTTCTATCTTTTGAACTCGCAGAACCAAAAACAGACGAATATTTTGCTAAGAACCAAAAAGCTTCATTTGAAGCCCCTCTAAAAGCTCGCGTAAGACTTAAGAACCTTCATCTAGGAACCGTAAAGGAGCAAGAAATCTTTATGGCAGATTTTCCTTTGATGACTCCTCATGGAACTTTTGTTATTTCCGGAATTGAGAGAGTTATAGTTCCACAATTAGCACGCTCATACGGCGTGTTTTTTACCGTTAACGACCTGAAAACCAAAAAACAATTTGGCGCTAAGATAATTCCTTCTCGTGGTGCATGGCTTGAATTTGAAACAGATCAGGATGGCGTTATCTATGTTCGTATAGACAAAAAGAGAAAATTCCCAGTAACAACCTTAATCAGAGCATTTGGTGCAGGAACAGATGCAGAAATTAAGAAACTCTTTAGCAAAGTTGAAGGAGCAGAACACTTCATTACAAAAACCCTTGCAAAAGACCACTCTAAAAATACAGACGAAGCATGCGTTGAAATTCACAGAAGACTTCGTGATGGAGATTTGGCAACAGTTGAAAACGCTCGCGAGTTCGTAAAATCAATTTTTGACCCAGAAAGATACGACCTCTCAAGAGTGGGCCGTTATAGATTTAACAATCGTTTTCACAAGAAAACAGGCGATATAGAAGTTGAAAGAAAAACCTTAAACCTAGAGGATGTTCAAACAATTCTTTCACACATTGTTTACCTAAACATTACACCTGGCTCAGAGGGCGATGATATTGACCACTTAGGCTCACGCAGAGTGCGCGCAGTGGGAGAACTTTTCCAACAAAAGATTCGTGTGGGAATGGCACAAATAAAAAGAAATATACAAAACAGAATGTCAGTTGTTGATACTGATGTAACATTGCCTGTGCAATTTATTTCTCCAAAACCACTCCAAGCTCGTATTAAAGAATTTTTTACCACAAACCAGCTTTCACAGTTCATGCAACAAACCAATGCCCTTGAAGAACAAGAGCACTTGAGAACTTTGTCTGCACTTGGTCCAGGCGGTCTTAATCGTTCACGCGCTGGCTTTGAAGTGCGCGACGTTCACCCATCTCACTATGGAAGACTCTGTCCAATTCACACACCTGAAGGCCCAAACATTGGTCTTATTTTGCGTCTTTCTGTTTTTGCTCGCGTAAATGATTTTGGAATGATTGAAACTCCTTATGCAAAAGTTAAAGAAGGTAAATTAACTGGAGAAATTGTTTATCTAAATGCTCAAGAAGAAGAAGATAACCACATTGCTCACGCTGCAACAGAAGTGGATGAACATGGCGTTATTGTTCCAAGCGAGGTAGAAGTTCGTCACAAAGGCAATCCAGCAGCAGTTTCAAAGAAACTAGTTGATTACATTGATGTTGCCACAAACCAAGCATTTTCTATTGCAACCTCAATGATTCCATTTCTAAACCACGATGACTCGACAAGAGCACTGATGGGATCAAACATGCAGAAGCAGGGAACTCCATGCATTCTTCCTGAAGCTCCACTTGTTGCGACAGGAATGGAAGGTGAGGCTGTGAAATATACAGGACGCCTAGTTATTGCAGAAGAAGCCGGCACTGTTTCTTATGTGGATGGAAAAGTTATTAAAATAAAAGGAGAAAAGAAAGAGAAAGAATATAAATTGGTTAACTTTTCAAGAACCAATGGTTTTACTATTTTCCACCAACGCCCAATAGTTTCTATCGGAGATAAAATTAAAAAAGGTCAGGTTATAGGAGATACTTCAACATCAGACAATGGACAAATGGCGTTAGGACAAAACGTTCTTGTTGCCTTTATGTCTTGGACTGGCTGGAACTACGAAGACGCTATTGTTATTTCTGAAAGATTGGTAAGAAAAAATAAATTCGCATCTATTCACATAGAAGATTTCGTTGTTAACGTTCGTGACACAAAACTAGGGCCAGAAGTTACTACTTGCGATATTCCTAACGTTGGTGAAAACAAACTTAAGAACTTAGCTGAAGACGGAGTTGTGCGTGTTGGAGCTGAAGTTCGTCCTGGAGATATTCTAGTTGGAAAAATTACTCCAAAAGGTGAATCACAACTTACGCCAGAAGAAAGACTTTTGAGATCTTTGTTTGGTGAAAAAGCCCGTGATGTAAAAGATACTTCAAAGAGAATGGAAGGAGGTAAAAGAGGGCGCGTAGTTTCTGTTCAAATCTTTTCAAGAGAAAAGGGAGATAAATTAGATTCAGGAATTATAAAAAGAATTCATATTGAAGTTGCAGAACTTCGTTCTGTAACCGTTGGAGATAAATTAGCAGGACGACACGGAAACAAAGGAGTTATCTCAAGAATTCTTCCTGCAGAAGACATGCCTTATATGGCAGACGGTACTCCAATTGACATAATTTTGACTCCACTTGGCGTGCCTAGTCGTATGAACTTGGGACAAATTCTTGAAATGCACCTAGGTCTTGCAGCACACACACTTAATTACCAAGCAATTGTTCCTCCTTTTGCAGGAGCAACAGATGTTGAAATAAAAGAAGAACTGCAAAAAGCCGGTTTTCCAGAAACAGGAAAAGTGAGATTGTTTGACGGAAGAACTGGTGAGAAATTTGAGCAAGATACAGCGATTGGTTATATGTATATCTTGAAACTTCACCACATGGTGGAAGACAAAATACACATGCGTTCAATCGGGCCTTACTCCTTAATTACGCAACAGCCTTTGGGTGGAAAAGCTCAAAACGGAGGTCAGCGTTTTGGAGAAATGGAAGTGTGGGCATTGCTCGGATACGGAGCTTCTTATACGCTTCGCGAAATGCTCACCATCAAATCAGACGACATTGTTGGTCGTTCCGCTGCTTTCGATTCAATTGTTAAGGGCGAGAGAATGAAAACACCAGGAATTCCAGCGTCATTCAATGTGATGCTTCACAACTTGCGCGGACTTGGTTTGGACATTGTTTTGAAAAAGAAAGGTTTAGAAAGAAAGTCGGTCGGTCGTAAGCCAAAGGAAAAAATAAGCGAATAAAACAAAACCATGATAAATACTAAAACACAAAAGGATTACCAAATTACAGACTTCGATACAGTCGAACTTCGTTTGGCTTCTCCAGATCGTATAAAAGATTGGTCATATGGTGAGGTTACAAAGCCAGAAACAATCAATTACAGAACTCAAAGATCAGAAAGAAATGGTTTGTTTGATGAAAAAATCTTTGGTCCAGATAAAGATTTTGAATGTTATTGCGGAAAATACAGAGGAATAAGATACAAGGGAATAGTTTGTGAAAAGTGTGGAGTTGAAATTACTCGCTCTATCGTGCGCCGTGAAAGAATGGGACACATTGAGCTCGCTGCCCCTGTTTGTCATATTTGGTTTTTGAAATCAATGCCATCTAGGCTTGCGCTTATAACAGGAGTGCCTTCAGGAGATTTGGAAAAAGTTATTTACTTTGCTGGGTACATTGTTACAAAAGTAAATATCTCTGAAAAAGACAGAATTCTTAAAGACCTAGATTCAGAATTCAAAGCAAAAGTAAAATCACTTCAAGATGATAAATCTAAAGAGCATTTGAAGGGTTTATTCCAAGAAACAAGAAAAGATATTGAGTCAATTGCGGTTGGAAAAGTTTTAGATGAAGTGGCATATCACAACTTCTCAATGAAGTATGCAACCCTCTTTGAAGCTTCTATTGGTTCTGAACCATTGTTTGAAATGCTAAAGAATCTTGACCTTAAAAAACTTCTAGCAGAATTGGAAGTAAACATTGAAAAAGCTTCTGCAGCAGAAACAGCAAAACTAACAAAAAGAATTTCACTAATACGACATATGGTTTTGAATGGTATTCGTCCAGAGTGGATGTTCTTAATTCGTATTCCTGTTATTCCTCCAGCACTTCGCCCAATGGTGCCTCTTGATGGTGGCCGTTATGCAACATCTGATGTAAATGATCTTTACAGAAGAGTAATAAACAGAAACAACCGTTTGAAGAAACTAAAGGATATAAATGCACCCGATGTTATTTTAAGAAATGAAAAAAGAATTCTTCAGGAAGCAGTTGATGCATTAATTGATAACACCATAAGACACTCTGGTGGAGCAGGAGCGGTTAATCAAAGCCAAAGAAGACCACTAAAGAGTTTGTCAGACAACTTGAAAGGAAAGCGTGGCTTGTTCAGACAAAACCTTCTTGGAAAGAGAGTGGACTATTCAGGCCGTTCTGTGATTGTTGTTGGTCCTGAACTAGAACTCAACGAGTGCGGACTTCCTAAACACATGGCCCTTGAGTTGTTCAAACCCTTTGTTATTGCAGAACTTTTGAAGAGGGAACTTGCATACAATATTCGTGGAGCGGGCAGACTTATTGAAGATGGAATACCAGAAGTTTGGGCAATTCTAGAAGACATTATTAAGGATAGATATGTGCTTTTGAACCGTGCTCCAACTTTGCACCGCCTTTCAATTCAAGCATTTAAACCAGTTTTGGTTGAGGGTTCAGCTATTCAGGTACACCCACTTGTATGTACAGCATTCAACGCAGACTTCGACGGAGACCAAATGGCAGTTCATGTGCCACTTTCTCCAGAAGCTCAACTCGAAGCTCGTGAAATCATGGCATCAGATAAAAATATCTTGAAACCAGGTTCAGGAGAGCCAACTGTTATATCAAAACTTCTTGATGTTGTGCTCGGTGCCTATTGGATGACTAAAGATGTGAGCGGAGAAAAGGGTGAAGGAAAAATCTTTGACAGACCAAATAGTGCAATTCTTGCTTACGATTTTGGAGAGCTTTCTTTGCGCGCAAAAGTAAAAGTTCGTGGAAAAACTGATACTGCAAAATATGCAGATTTCAAAGGAGAATTATTTGAAACAACAGTTGGAAGACTTTTGTTTAACTCTGTTCTACCACCGGATTATCCTTTCGTGAATACCGCAATAGATAGAAAGAAAATGTCAGCAATGTTTGAAAATCTTATTGCTGTTTATGGTATCGGAGCAATTCCTGGAATTCTAGACAAGATAAAAGCATTTTCGTTCAAATATGCACTTCACTCTGGTATTACTTGGGGAATTGATGATGTGAAGATTCCAGGAGGAAAAGGAGTCGTTGTTGATGCTGCACTCAAAAGAGCAGCTTCCATTAAAGAAGAGTTCAACCAAGGACTTATTTCAGAAGAAGAGCGTTTGGAGAAAAATGTAGAAATTTGGCAATCAGCCAAAGCGGAAGTAGAAAAACTTCTCCCTCAAACTCTAGGAAATACTGATTCTGTAAACGACATGATTCAGTCTGGCGCCCGTGGTTCTATTTCTAACATTACTCAAATGGTTGGAATGAAGGGACTTATCACCAACACTCAAGGAGAAACTATTGAGTTTCCAATTATTTCTTGTATGAAGGAAGGATTGACTCCTATTGAGTACTTCATTACTACTCACGGCTCTCGTAAGGGTCTAACAGACACCGCTCTTAACACAGCTCGTGCAGGGTACCTTACAAGAAAACTCTTTGATGTTTCTCAAGACATTATTGTTACCGAAGAAGATTGTGGTACCAAAAAAGGTATAGCAATTTCTACAGAATCAGCATCAGGAATTGAACTTTCTCTAGTTAAAATTCTAAAAGGAAGATTCTTAGCCGAAGACATTACGGACTCAAAAGGAGAGGTGGTGTTTAAGAGAGATCACTTCATGACAAAACAAGACGCAGAAAAAGTTGCTCAATTAGGAGTAAAAAATGTTGTCGTTCGTTCTCCTATGTCATGTGCATCAATAAAAGGAGTATGTAAACACTGCTATGGAGTAGATTTGGGTAAAAATGAAATTATTGATTTGGGTGAAGCGGTAGGAACAGTTGCAGCACAAGCAATCGGCGAACCAGGAACACAGCTTACAATGAGAACATTCCACGCTGGAGGTATTGCATCGGCCGGAGGAGACATCACTCAAGGCCTTCCTCGTGTTGAAGAATTGTTTGAAAACAGAATGCCTAAAAATCCTGCCACGGTTTCTCATGTAGATGGAATGGTGAGCGAAATAAGAAAAGGAGAAGAAAAAGTTATTTGTGTTTTGCCTGATATTAAGTCTGGAAAAGAAGACAAGATTGAATATGTTGTACCCGCAATTCGTGTCATCACAGTAAAAGAAGGTCAAAAAGTATCTAAAGGAGATTTGCTAACAGATGGTTCTGCAGACCTAGATGAATTGTTCAAATATGCAGGAAAAGAAAAGACACAAGAATATCTTATCCGTGAGATTTCAAAG
This sequence comes from uncultured Candidatus Saccharibacteria bacterium, assembly GCA_964398725.1. Lineage (GTDB taxonomy): Bacteria > Patescibacteriota > Minisyncoccia > Phycocordibacterales > Zambryskibacteraceae > 12-FULL-44-12b. Next base: position 2,450 of record CAYNNE010000003.1, on the reverse strand, counting down.
ATTTACGAACTACAAGGTGAAGCTGTATCAAGAAAACATATGGAAGTGATTTTGAAACAAATGTTTTCAAGAAGAAAAATTACTGCAACAGGAGATACAAACTTCTCTAAAGGAGATATTGTTGAATTCGAAGAAGTGTTAGATGCAAATGCTGATATGAGGGAAGACGGAAAAGAAGAAGCCAAAGCAGAAGAGCTTTTGATGGGTATTACAGAAGTAGCTTTGTCCAGAAAAAGCGTTCTTTCATCTGCTTCGTTCCAACACACAACGCGAGTTCTTATCACAAATGCGCTTCGTGCAAAAGATGACGAACTAACAGGGCTAAAGGAAAACGTTATTATCGGGCGCCTAATACCAGCTGGTACTGGTTTTGAAGGATCAAAGAAATACGCTCAAATTAAAGAACTCCAGAAGGAATTAGACGAAAAAGAGCAAAGGTTTGTTCCACTAAACGACTCGGAGGTGTAGGATATCCTTGAATGACAAGGGAAATAGAGCAAATAAAAGACCGCCTAGACATAGTGAGTGTTGTTGGTGAATATCTGCCACTCCAAAAAGCGGGAAGCAATCTTAAAGCTAATTGTCCATTCCATAATGAAAAAACTCCGTCTTTTTTCATTTCTCCAACTCGTGGCAGTTTTTATTGTTTTGGTTGTGGTGCAAAAGGAGACATTTTTTCTTTTATAGAAGAAATGGAAGGATTGGATTTTAGGGGTGCTTTTGAATTTCTGGCTAAAAAAGCCGGAGTAGAAATAACAAAGATATCTCCTAGAGTTCGTGAAGAAAATGACAGGGCAGTTTTAGCAATCGAGGAAGCTAATAGTTATTTTATTGGTGAGCTAGAAAAAAATCAGGAGCCATATAAATATCTCCTAAAAAGGGGGTTAACTAAGGAAACCATAAAAAAGTTTTCTTTGGGATTTGCGCCGTCGGGCTGGAGAAATCTAAAAGAATATCTCACAAAGAAAGGTTTTTCAGATGAGGAAATGTTGAGGGCTGGGCTTATTAAGAAGGTAGATGAATCTGGTGCCAATAAAGAACCCTATGACGTATTTAGAGACCGAATAATATTTCCTCTCTCTGAAAGCTCAGGAAGAGTAGTTGGTTTTTCTGGGCGCTCAATGGACGAAGATACTAATCCGCCAAAATATTTGAATAGTCCAGATTCAAAAATATTTAATAAAGGAGAAATTCTTTACGGATTGGATAAAGGCAAATCTGCAATTAGAGAAAAAGATTTTTCAATTATTGTGGAGGGTCAGATGGATCTTTTGATGTCCCACCAAGCAGGTATCAATAATACCGTTGCGGCCTCAGGAACTGCTGTTACAAGAGCGCACATTGAAAGGTTGAAGAAGATATCTCCAAGAATTCTTATTTCGCTAGATGCAGATGGGGCAGGGGTGAGAGCCGCGCTTCGTACTGCAACCATAGCGCTTGAGCTTGGAATGGAGGTAAAGATAGCCAAACTTACAGGAAAAGATCCAGCAGAAATTATTGAGAAAAATTTAGAAGAATATAAAAATTGTTTAAAGAGCGCGCTTCCTTTTGTTGAGTTTGTGCTAGACATAATAATGCGAGAGACATTGGATGAAAGAGCACGCGCCAAAAGGATTGAAAAAGAAATTGTGCCACTTCTTGCATTAATTCAGAGCGCCGTGGAAAGGTCACACACAATAAAAAAGGTGAGTCAAAAAAGTGGAATTCCTGAAAGGGCGCTAGAAGAAGATACGGAAAGGTTTAAAAGGTCAAAAGGAAAGGCCACTTTAAAAACAGGAGAAAGTTTACAAAATGAAAATAAAAGAGGGGATGTTGTTAACCAAATTGAAAGACATGCTGTAGGATTAATGTATGCTGTGGAAGAAGGAGAGAAGTTTGCGATGGACATAAAAGAGGCATTTTCTTTCTTGACAGAGGTAGAAAAATCCTCTATGCTTGAGCGTTACAAACCCAAGCGAGAAGAACTCGTCTTCGAGGTTGAAAACTACTACGGCAATGAAGACCTTATTAAGGCAAGCCGGAACCTCGAGGAGGTCATCCTCAATTTCAAATCAGATTGTCTTAAAAAACGCCTAGAGGCGTTTGTTGCGAGTTTGTCACGAGCGGAATCAGTGAACGATAAAGAGAAAGCAAAAGAAATTTTAATGTTAATTCAAGACACTCAAAAGGAGTTGAATAATAAATAAACATAAATTTATGGCCAAAAAAACCAAAAAGAAAACTTCCAAACCAAAATCAAAAAAACCTGCAAAAAAAGTAATTAAAAAAATTAAAAAACCCGCAAAAAAAGTAGCCAAAAAGGTTGCTAAAAAAGTAGTAAAAGTTTCTCAAAAACAAAACGCTAAAAAAATAGATGTAGAAGGGAAAATTGAAAAACTATTAAGCAGAGGTAAAACTCGCGGTTTTGTTACTTATGATGAAATTTTAAAAGAGTTTCCAACAATTGAACA
>CAYNNE010000002.1:15644-28692 GCA_964398725.1 uncultured Candidatus Saccharibacteria bacterium | reverse complement strand
GGACGTTGGTAGGTTATCTAAAAAAGATAGCGTTCTTGAAATTGGACCGGGGAAGGGAATGCTGACAGAAAAAATTCTGGCTACTGGCGCAAAAGTTGTTGCGGTTGAAAAAGATAGAGATTTGATTGGTTTTTTAGAAAACAAGTTTGAAAAAGAAATTAAAAAAAGTCAGCTAAAAATAATTAATGAGGATATTCTTAGTTTCGATGTATTAAAAAATTTTAATGGGAACTACAAACTAATAGCAAACATACCTTATTACATAACTGGAATAATATTAAGAAAATTTTTGGAATTAAAAAATCAACCAAAAATGATGGTGTTAATGATTCAGTATGAAGTTGCCAAAAGAATTGTTTCTAAAGACATGAAAGAAAGCATTCTTTCAATTTCCATAAAAGCATATGGCACACCGAAAATTATTAGAAGGGTTTCTGCTGGTTCATTTTTTCCAAAACCAAATGTTGATTCGGCAATTTTATCTATTGAAAATATTTCAAAAGATTTATTTATAAAAAACAAAATATCTGAAAAGAAGTTTTTTGAAATAATAAAAAAGGGCTTTTCAAGTAAAAGAAAAAAACTTTCTTCAAACCTTGGGTTTAAAAAAGAATTGTGGGAAAAATCTGGGCTACCAGAAAATATAAGGGCAGAGGAGCTTTCGTTAGAAGGTTGGGTTGAATTAACTAAAATACTCCTGAAATAGGTATTGGTATCGATGGCATTCCTGTTCCAACATAATCTATAACGCCATAATCAGGGAGAGGGACACAATAGGGCGCAACCCCCACCCAACAAGTTCCTGGTGTTGGTAAATATTTTCCTAAATACCAAATCCCCGGCAATCCCGCCGTGAAATATGCATATGGTTTACTTGGTTTTGGAGGGCGATATGTAAGCGCTCCCACTGGAAGCATCTTCCCGCCCATAAAAAATGGGGTGTATTGAATCCATACCCCAAAACTACAAGTGCACGGTACTACAACTTTTGAGTGTCCCCCGAACGGAATTGATACGCTTGATATACCAACTGCGTAAGAAAAAACTGGAAATAAGAATAGTGCAATTAGAATTAAAGTTAAGGTGTTTTTCACTTACCTAATTGTATCAGAGCAGGGCTTTTTCATGATAATCTTTAGTTATGTTTGTTTTCAATAACCGCACCTCGACAGCACTTTCTTTGGCCGTACTAATACTTGGCGCCTCAATTGGATACTCTATTTATAAATCAGGAAACAGTAGCGCAAGACTAATTGCCTTGGAGCAAGCCGGACAACTTGGTTCAACTTCCAATAAAAATAGTGGTTTTGAGCAGTTTTTATCTACAAGCACAGCAAATTTTATTCCGGACACACTAACGGGTTTGGTCGGGCAAGAAATATTTTCTACTTTCGTTAAAACAAAAACTCAAGGAGGCACAATTGGAAATGACACTGTGGATGCAGTATCTAATGCTTTTTCTGGCGCCTTAGAAAATGTTCCTTTTGTTGATTTCAGAGAAACAACAATTTCGGATTTAAACCTGATCCAAGGAGCAAAAACGCAAGATTTCCAAAACTTTTCAAATAAACTTAAAGTTGTTCTTGATAAATATCGTTCACAATTTTCTCTTATGACTGAAAATACCCCTTCGCAAGGCGAAACTGAGGAAAGTTTTGTATTCAATCAGCTATATAGAAGTAGTTCTATATATAAGAGCTTGGCGAGTGAATTATTATATATACCTACACCAAGTAGTGCGGGGGAGGGCTTAAAAGATTTAATTAATTCGTATGAATTAAGCGCTTCTGGTTTAGTGGAAGTTAAAAACTATGCAAAAGACCCAATACGCGCAGGGGCTGGAATAAAAATACACGAGCAAGCTGCGATTTTAGAAATGATTGCTATACAAGAATTGAAAGATGCTTTTAAAGCTAGTGGTATAATTTTTAGTATGACTCCTTTGTCTTCTTAAAATATGTCGATTAAAAAAATATTAACAATCTTGATTTTAGCGTTAGCAATCTCAGCTCCAAACGCTCAAAAAATACACGCTGTTGATGTTGGTGCTGTTTTAGATTTGGCTTCCGTGCCAGTAAACGATGCAAAGGTTAGAGAAAATGTGGACGCCCTTAGAAAAAAAGAGGTTGGTTCAGACCCAGCAAAGCAAATAGAGGCTTTGCAAAAAGGAGCAAAAAAAGTTTTGGGGGAGATTGCAAAAAAACTTCCAAAAATACCGGGATTCAAGCTTCCGGGGATAAAAATAGGAGGAATTGATATAGGTGATATTGCTAAAGGAATTGGAGATATTTTTGGTGGTATCAAAAAAAATGTTCCTTCCTTGGACTCAATAACAATAACTCTGGTGCGCCTTTCTATAGACAAGATTTTTGATGATATGACAGATTGGGTAAATAGTGGCTTTGATGGAAACCCCACTTTCGCTGTAGATTTAAATGATTATCTAAATAAGACGGGAGATGCTGTTTTAGGTCAAGCGATTTCTGAAATAACAGATGGTTTTGCTTGTCAGCCATTCCGACTTGAAATAGAGGCTGCTATTAGTAGGGATTTTGGGAAAACAAACCGTAAGGGAAATGTGTTTCCAAATACTTGTACCCTCACAGATATAAAAGGAAATGTACAAGAGTTTATAAATGGAGATTTTTCTCAGGGCGGTTGGCCAGCTTGGTTTAAACTCACCCAAATAGATGAAAATAATCCTTATGGTGAATATTTAGTATCTGTTGAAAATATTTCTGCAAAAATAAATGGTGCGAAAGAGATTGAAGTAATGAGGCTTAATTGGTCTGCAGGTTTTATTGGCACAAGAAAATGCAAGAGTTATCCTCTAAAACCGGGTGTAGTAACAAGGGATCCAAAAACCGGACAAACTAAAATATCAAAACCGGAGTATGACAAAACGAAATGTCTTGAGTGGGAAGAAACAACTCCGGGGCAATTATTGTCCAACCAAGTAAGTAAAGTTTTTGGTGCCTCTGTTGACCAATTAAATATCGCGGATGAGTTTGATGAATTTTTGGGTGCGGTTGTAAATCAACTAACCAACATGGTCTTTAGTTCTGGTGGCCTTATTTCATCTTCTGGTAAAAAACCAATCACCGGAACCGTGGATTATGGGGGCGGTGGAGGGGGGACAAGCTCTCTTGGTGATTGCTCTGTAGATAAAACAAATACAACTATTGGGGAAGAGGTTAATTGGTCTGTAGATTTTTCAAGCTCTGGTGATGTGGTTCCAACATTTACCTGGAGTGGTAATGGTGTTGTTGCAGGGACCAAAACATCGGAACCAACACTGAAAGTTATTTACGACTCCGCAGGAGATAAAAGCCTTAGTGTTGTAGTAAATTATTCAGGTCCAGATACATCACAAGCATTTGATCCAGAAACCCAATCTTACCCAACTAAGGATTTCACAAAAACCTTAAGTTGTGCCCAAATAGTGAAAGTATCAAAATATCAACCACTCGTTGCTTCTTGTTCTCCAGATAAATTTGTAGCGAACAAAGATTCAAGGAAAATTATAAGCTCTACTACTGGAGTAATTTGGTCTGTTTATATAACTGGGGGCTCTGGGCAATTAGACAGAATTTGGTTGAGAGGAGACGAAGATGATGTTGCTACAGGCTCAATTTACGATGATGGAATGGGTAGACATGTTGGGGTATTTTTAGATTCCAACTCACAAATAGTAAAGCCCTTTGACAGAACGACGCCCGTACTATTTGGCGCAGATGGAGACAAAAAAATATATAAATTTATTACTGCCTATGAAACCCTGGGGGTAAAAAGAGTTCGGGCCTATATAGTTGATAAAGACCAGACGGTAGTACCAATAACCGAGCTTGCCTGCGACAATACTGTTCTTGTTCAATAAATAATTGTGGACGACTGAGATTATTTCTCTCTACTTCGGGCTAGAATAGAGTTATGGCTTTTTCACGGAAAAGAATTCTTTCCTGTTTTTTGGTATTGGCAATACTTTTCATAAGCATACCGCTAACAGCTAACGCTTCTAATCCAGTAACTTGGGTAGCGGACAAGATACAAAATGTGGTTGTGAGTGGTGTATACACGCTTATTCAAACAATACTAGCCTCACTTGGAAAGATCCTCCTTGGTTTTTTCTCTCTCATACTGGGAATTTCTGCTGGCATTTTGAACTTTACAATTAATTACACGATTGTTGATTTAAAGAAAAATCTAGACACGATAACTGCCATTAATACCACTTGGGCTACCATCCGCGATTTAATAAATTTATCTTTTATATTTATTCTTTTATTTGCATCCATCCGCACCGTACTAGGTTTGGAGTCTCCAGGGAAAATAATAAAAAATATTGTTTTGGCGGCTATTTTTATAAACTTTTCTATGTTTTTTGCAAGAATAATGGTGGATGCTTCTAATTCAGTAACTTTATTTTTCTATGACAGGCTTACTGACGACAGCTCAACAAGTAGTTTGGTCGGGAACCTTAAAAACAATAGGGCAAATAGTTTAGTAAATGCATATGTCGGCCCGTTAAAATTACAAGGTATTTATGGCGCTGCCAATCCTCTCAATGCAGAAGCTGGAAAAGTGGAGGGTTCCGCTGTCGATAACAGCACTATTTTTACGGTTGGAATTTTGGGTTCAATAATGCTTGCCTTGGTTGCTTTTGTTTTTTTCACCATATCTTTTATGTTCATAATAAGATACACGGCCCTTATTTTGCTCCTTATCTTTGCTCCGTTTGGTTTTGTAAGTAAAGATTTACCAATAATAGGAGATTACAGTGAACAGTGGTGGACCACCCTTAAATCACAACTTTTCTTTCCGCCCGTTTTCATGATTCTTACTTGGGTTACTTTAAATGTGATAGCTGGGATAAGCACCCACACAAAAGGAACCCTTCGTGCGGCTTTGTCGGCAGCTGGTGGAAACGCTCCGGGACAAGATGATTACGGATTACTTTTGAACTTTATTGTCATTATGACCTTAATAATAATGTCACTCCTTGTATCAATAGAAACTGCATCCAAGGGCTCTCAAGCTCTTGGTGGTTTTTATAAAAAAGCCTCTAAGTGGGCAGGTGGTGCGATGTTTGGTACGGCGGCATTTATGGGAAGAAAAAGTATTGGAAAGGTTGGTGCTATAGCAGCAGGAAGTGAGGGCTTGAAAAACCTCGCAGCAAATAGTCGTGTTGGAAGGCTTGCTCTTATGGGTGCAGATTATGCCCAAAAGGGTTCTTTTGATGTTAGAGGCTCATCCTTTGGTAAAAACTTTGCAAGTACGGCCGGAATAGACGCTGGGTCAGCTGGAGGACAAGGAGGAATAAGAAAGCAATACGACGACAAAAACAAAAAAATATTGGCAAGAGAAAAACTTCTAGAAACAAGTCAATTACAAAAGGATGAGGCAAAAGCCAGAAAAGCTGAAAAGGTTGAAGAAATACAAGAAGAAATGAAAGGCCAGAGAGCTAACTTAGGAAAAGAGAGGTTGGCGCTAGAGGCAGATAAAAAAGTTTTTGAAAGTTCTCCAGAATTTGCTGTTGCAAAAGGGCGAGTAGAAGCAATAGACAAAGAATTAAAATCTATAGACGAATCATTAACACAAAAGAAACAGGCATTCGCGATAGCGGAGGGAAGTGGAAACAAGGGGGCAATGGATAGAATAACGGCAGATATTGAAGCATTAAACAACAACAAAAAAACATTGGACGAAGAAAAGGGTCGAGTGTCAGCTGGAATAAAATACGCTGGCGATGCCAGAATTGATCAAATACTAGATGAAGAGAAAAAAATGAAAGTTGGTGGTGATATTGAACAAGAGAGAATAAAAACAGAAGCGGGTGACGAGGAGGGAGACATAAAAAAACTAGAAAAGGCTAGAAAAAAAGCCTATGCAAAATCACTAAAAGATACTCCTGCTTCTATTTCACAGGAGACAACAGAGGCAATAAAACAAATAAGCACCGAGCTTGAAAAAATAGACGCTGATTTGGTAGCAAAGCAAACTGAGCTTGTTGAAGCCCAGAGAGTGGGAAATATAGACCTAACAAGAAGTGTGCAGGAAGAAATCCAAACCCTGGAAGAAAGCAAAAAGAGTTTAGAGAAAAAGAAACGGAACACTAGAAGGGGTGGTTTTGTCAGTCAACTAGCGTCAGTTGCAAACCTTGGTGTTGAGGGAGCAGTTGTTCATACTGCAGGGGCTGGGTTAAATTTTGTTAGAGAAAAATCAACAAGATTAGACTCAGCGCTGACTAGTGTTGGTATCGGAAAATTAGACCTTTCAACGTTAGGATTAAGTGTCGCAAATAGAGAAACATCTGCCAAAATAAGAGTTGGCCTACTTGATAAGTCAAAGGCTCAAAAAGTTTATGACATGGTTAAAGAAGATTTAAAAAAGGATGAGCCAGTTCCAGTGCCAACACCTACACCGCCGCCAACCACGCCATAAACTAAAATGAATAATAACGACTTAAAAAAATATGTAGAAACTTTAGATCCAGAATTAAAAACATTCCTAACAAATGAGGAGTGGAGGAAAAAGGTAAGAAAAATTTGTTCTGACTATGCTGTAAAAGATGAACAATTGCTTACCAATGTTGAAAATGAAATTTTCCTAATAATGATTGGCATTGAATACGTTGGAAATTTAGTTTCTCTCCTTACAAATGCTGGTGTTCCAAAAATCCAAGCCGAACCACTCTCAGAAGCCATTGCAAAAGATATTTTATTTGATGTCGCAGAGTTTCTATCTGCGGAAGAAGTCCCCCTTGAACTACCTGATGGCGCAGAAGGCTCCATATCAAAGGATGAAACGGTTGTAAAAAATCCAATTATTTCAACACCAACACCACCTAAACCAGTGCAAGTGAACATACAACCAAAAGCAAATAACCAACAACCACAAAAAAATACTCCACAACCAAACCAATTAAATCAAGCCCCTAAAATCATTCCTTCTCCTGCAACCAACAACTCACAACGAGCAACCCCAACAACTTTGTCTCCGAAAAACTTACAGGGGCAAGCTAACTTATCTTGGGAGGAAAGAAAAAAACGCGCAGAAGAGGCTTTGAAGAAAGTAGTGCCCCCGGAAGTAAAAAAATATCCTGGCGCAGCAGATCCATATCGTGAACCAATCTTATAAAAACTCCTGACGGACAGGTTATAATACTTTTATGCGTTTCCAAGTTCCTCAGTTTATTGAGGTTGAAGATAAAATCTTTGGTCCATTTACATTCAAACAATTCCTTTATCTTGCTGGTGGAGTAGGAATGATTGCTATAACTTTTTCTGTTTTACCCAAAATACTGGCTTTCTTTATTTCCATACCAATTGCAGCACTATCGCTGGCCTTAACTTTTTACAAAATAAATAACAGGCCCTTTATATTTGTTTTGGAATCATTTTTTAAATACTTAATTACTAAAAAACTATTCATTTGGAAAATGTCCGCTCGGGGCAACAAAGTATCAGCGGAAGCGTCTCCTAATAGGCAAATTGTTTTGCCTAAAGTGTCTCAAAGCAAATTAAAAGATTTGACTTGGAATTTAAGCGTGCGCGGAGAAAGCAATAAAAGCAAAGAAGATACAACAACTAATACTTAAACTTCCTCTGGTGTCATAATGAATCGGTTATTTGTTGTAAGTTATGGGTTATAATTTATTTGATGGCAATAAGCGCTCAAGCAACACAAGATTTTGTACCAATAAAAGACATTAAAGATGGTGTCGTTCTGTTGAAAGATGGAGGTTTAAGGGGAATTATTATGGCATCAAGCGTTAATTTTTCCTTAAAATCCGAAGATGAAAAGACTGCAATTATTTATCAATTCCAAGATTTTCTAAATTCACTAGATTTTTCTGTACAAATAGTTATTCAATCCAGAAAACACGATATTAGGGGATACTTGGCCTTGCTTGAAGAACGAAAGAAGGAACAAAACAATGACCTTCTAAAAATTCAGATTCAGGAATATATGGAGTTCATTAAAACATTTGCTGAAAGACAAAACATAATGACAAAAAACTTTTTTGTCGTCATTCCTTATAGTCCCAATGCTTTAGGGCAATCTAATGTGTTTCAAAAACTGTTTCCAGGCTCTTCCCAAAATAGCGGAGCATCAAAATCTGAGATTAGTGAAGGTAAATTTCAAGAGGATATAGTGCAATTAGACCAGAGAATCGCTGTGGTAACACAAGGGTTGTCTAGGTGTGGCATAAGAACTGTCAGACTGGGCACCGAAGCAATAATAGAATTGTTTTATAAAGTATTTAACCCGGGGGAGGCAGAAAAACCAATCCAAGCACAAAAATAAAATGGGATTCTTAGACTTATTTAAATCGAAAAACAAGAATGTGGAGAGCAATGGCCCAATGCCTTCGACAATCCTTCCAAAAGAGGTGTACAGCACCAGCGTTTTGGATTTAAAAGATATTATTGCCCCAAGCGCACTTAAAATCGGACAAAAAAGTTTGGACTTGGGAGACAAGGTGATGCGAACATTTTTTGTTATTTCTTACCCAAGATTTCTCGCTGAGGGTTGGTTTGCTCCAATAATAAACTTGGATAAGGTTTTTGATGTTTCTATTTTTATTCACCCAACAGAAACCTCTACCGTTTTGAGACAATTTCAAAAAAAAGTGGCGGAAGTTCAAAGCCAAATACATGAAAGGGAAGAGAAAGGTCTCGTGAGAGACCCAATGCTTGATGTTGCCTATCAAGACTTGGAAAATCTTCGTGACCAACTTCAACAAGCACAAGAAAAATTATTTGATGTTGGTCTTTACATCAGCATTTACGCAAATAATGAGGAAGAGTTGGATAAAATTGAATCAGAAATAAAATCAATCCTTGAAGCAAAGATGGTTTATTTAAAACCAGCGCTCTTTCAACAAAAAGAGGGTTTTGAGTCTTCAATGCCAGTTTGTAATGATGCCTTACAAATTACCCAAAAACTAAACTCTTCTCCACTTTCTTCTTTGTTTCCTTTTATTTCCTTTGACCTAACATCAGACAGTGGAGTTTTATACGGAGTAAATAGACACAACTCTAGTCTTGTTCTTTTTGATAGGTTTTCACTAGAAAACTACAACTCTATTACTTTTGCAAAATCTGGCGCCGGCAAATCATATGCAACAAAATTAGAAATACTCCGCTCTCTTATGTTTGATACAGAGGTTATTGTGCTTGACCCTGAAAGGGAATATCAATACTTGGCCGAGGCAGTGGGAGGTAGATATTTCAATATTTCTTTAAACTCTGAGCACCATATAAACCCATTTGATCTTCCTCCTCCCGGAGAGGACGAGTCTGCAGCTAGCGTTTTGCGCTCTAATATTGTTAATTTGGTTGGTCTTTTCCGCCTTATGCTTGGCGGCCTCACTCCAGAGGAAGATGCTCTTATTGATAGGGCTATAACCGAAACATATGCACTAAAAGACATAACCCCTGATTCAGACTTTAGAAACATAGAACCACCTCTTCTTTCTGATTTTGAATTAGTGCTTTCTGGTCTTGATGGTGGAGAATCTTTGGCACAAAGACTTTCAAAATACACAAAAGGCACTTGGGCGGGTTTTATAAACAGACCTTCAAATGTTGATATAAATAAAAAATTTGTTGTTTTTTCTCTGAGAGATATGGAGGACGAATTGAAACCGATTGCTATGTATATAGTGATGCACTTTATTTGGAGCTCTGTAAGAAAAGTTCTTAAAAAGAGACTGCTTGTGATTGACGAAGCTTGGTGGATGATGAAATCTGAAGACACCGCATCATTTCTCTTAAATCTTGCAAAAAGGGGAAGAAAATATTTCTTAGGGCTTGCAACCATAACTCAAGATGTTGATGACTTCTTAAAATCACCATACGGTACCCCCATCATTACCAACTCTTCCATTCAAATACTGTTGAAACAATCTCCAACTGCAATAGACAAGCTTCAGCAAGTATTTAATTTAACCGATGAAGAAAAATACCTTTTACTTGAATCAGAGGTTGGGGAAGGCATTTTCTTTGCGGGATTAAAACATGTTGCTATTAAAATAATAGCCTCTTATACAGAAGACCAGATAATTACATCGGACCCATCGCAACTCCTAGCAATCGCCAGGGCAAAACAAGACACTTTGACAACAAAAACACAAACAAATGGGTGAGGAAAAACCGCTTTCAAAAACTCTACAACGCCTTCTGTTAACAACGGCTATTGTTTTAGATGTTTTACAATTTGGAATACAGGCAATTCCTGTGATTGGGCAAGCTGTTGCTTCTATTGTGGGGGGGCTTGCCGGAATTTATTTCTTCCTTATTTTTAAGGCGCACGGCATTAAATTTACCAAACCAAAAAAAGCTTTCAATTTGGGGTTGGGTGTTTTTATTGAACTTATGCCAGTTATCAATGCTTTTCCTGGGTGGAGTTTTTATGTTTGGAGAACAATAGGTGACAACAAGAAACTCGTCGCAAGTAAGACAAAATGAAACGCCGCCTAAAAGGTGCTGTAATCTCGCGGGGAAATTTTTATAAGAAAACACAATATCTCATGGGGTATAATACTTTTATGTCTTTCAGGTTCCTTTTCCTAAACTTAACCTTGGTGGGCTTTTTGGCTTTTTATGGCCTCGTCTCTGCACAATCATTTTCTGGGGCGGGTGAAATTATGAGTATCTTTATTAATCCAGAAAACCCAAACTCTGGCGAAGAGGTTGTAGTATCTGTTTCTGCTCCAGGAAACAAATTAGATGGCGCAAATGTTGTCTGGACTATTGATGAAAAAGGTTTTGCAAGTGGTGTAGGAATTAAAGAAATAAAAACTACTGCCCCAGCAATAGGGAACGCTAAGGTGGTAAATGTTTCTGCTATTTTTGCAGATGGGTCAATCCACGAACAGTCAATAGTCCTTGGTGGAGCCAGGGTATTTTTGATTTGGGAGCCAAGAACCTATACACCACAAATGTATTTAGGGAAAGCTCTACACTCCAAGGGTGCATATATTGTTTTTCAAGCAATACCAAACTTTAAAGATGTTAGTGGAAACACTATAAATCCAAAAGATCTTGTTTATACATGGAGAAAAAATGGGGATGTTGTAAAAAGTTTTTCTGGATATGGAAAAGACTCCTTGGAAATAAATGACTCAGAAATAGATAGTTCAATGGATATTGGAGTTGAGGTGTCTTCACGGGACGGCTCGTTTACTTCTTCACAAACAATAAGTACCTCTAGAGGTCTGCCCTTTATCTCTTTATATAAACACTCCTTACTTTTTGGAACAAACTTCAGTGAACAACGGGAAACCACTACTGGGACCAATGAAATTGGAGTCAGGGCGGTACCATTTTTCTTTCCTACAGACCCAGAATATCCATTTCTTTTCCCAGCTCTTTCTTGGAAGTTGTTGGGAAAGGTGGTAGACACCAAAAACCTTCCTTATTTAATTATTCAGAATCAAAATAATAACAAGGCTGTGGGGGATTTGTCTGTTTCTATAAAAAACCCTAATTTTTTTGGAGAAGACATTCCAACAAAAATTCAGTTAAAATTTGAATAAATATGACCAATAACTTACAACAAAAAGCTGTTAATAAAAACCTTATAAACAACTTAGTGATTAGTTTTTCTTTGTTAATTGTTTGTTTTGGGTTGTTTGTTCCGTTTTCTACACACGCTGTAGATACCGTTTATCAACCACTAGAACAAATAGAAGGATTAACTTCTCCTAGTGGAAACTCTGGGGCAGGTATAGACATAGAAAAATACCTACCAAATATTATTAAGTTTGCTATAGGTTTGGCATCTGCTCTTGCGGTTATTTATTTAATTATTGGAGGATTCCAATACATATCTAGTGATGCAATGTTTGAAAAAAGTGAGGGCAAGGAAAGAATAAAAAATGCCCTGCTGGGTTTATTTTTGGCAATAAGCTCAGTGGTTATTCTAAACACAATAAGTCCAAAATTGGTCAATATAAAGTTGGATATTAAAGTATTGACTCCACAAAACCTGTCACCAGAAGGCACTTACAAACAACCGGCAGCAACCCCTTCTGGAAATTGTGTCTGCGCAGATCGAAACACCTTCTTTGTTTATGGACCGATCTCTCAATATATTGTTGATGATGGAACTGCGTGTGAACAAGCTTGTTCTTGTGATAAGGCAGGATTTTATAGCTATTCAAACGCAATAAATCTTGGTTATAGGGTGGTTGGACTATCATGCCCACTTAGCGGTGCTTCTTTGGGTGATGCTTGGCCCGATGATGAAGATGAGCGAGAAACTTTAACAGATTTAAGCGATAAAATAACGTTCAACAATCCTAATTGTGAAAAAATTGGTCAAAGCGGATGTACTTCTCTTTCTGGCGCTCCAGATAGTATGTTAAGCGCCATCGGACAGCTTGCGCGAGACTGCAACTGCGTAGTAAGAATCAGTGGTGGTACAGAATATTGGCTCCACGGAAAAAAATCTTCCGAACTTAAAACGGCAGACACCAACCACCAACCCGGCGGTTATGTTATTGATTTATCTAAAACGCCTAGTTTGGAAGCTTTTCTGAAAGCAAAGGGGAAGGATGCTTCAAGGTCACATCCGACACCCTATTGCACGCCAGGAACAGAGCGCTACTGGTATGAAGATTCCAAATCCGGATTAAAAGGTTTATATGTAAACGAAAATACTGCTGTTGTAAGTGCTGCAACTGCCGCGCACTGGCATGTTTGTTATTTTTCAAAATAAATGAATAAAAAACTTTTAATTTTAATTCTTGTTGCAATCCTTATTTTAGGGGGGGTAGCTTTTTATGTTTTTGGTGGCAAACAAGTGGCCCAAACTGGCCAACAGGTTTCAGGGGACTCTCCTTTTGGAAGTGTTGGAGGAAACCGCACCAATACAAACCAAACACAAACAAACAGAACTGATGGTGGGCTACAGGTATCCATACCAAACCAAAGCGGTGCTGTATTAAAAAAACTTATTGAGGTACCTGTAGCTGGTTTTGCCTTCATTGGCTCTGGAGCATCAACATCGATATGGTATGCAGAGGGTGGGACGGGGAGAG
>CAYNNE010000002.1:1409-15634 GCA_964398725.1 uncultured Candidatus Saccharibacteria bacterium | reverse complement strand
GGAGAGTTGCTGATATAAAACTACAAACCAGTGAAATAACAATTCCTCCTACATTTGCAGACACTCAGTCTAGGGTAGTTATGGCTTATTTCTTTAATCAGGGGCGCTCCGTTGTTAGGTTTAAAGAAAATGATGATGGCACCCTGTCTGGACTTTATTCCAGTCTCGCCTCATCTACTCCAACAAAAAAACTAGCTGATTCTATTTTATTTTTTGACACGAACATTACCGAGGATAAAGCTATTTTTGTAGTCCAAGATGGTTTTGGTTCAAATGCTTATATTTCAAACCCTGATGGTTCTGCTCAGAAGCTTTTATGGCAAGGTGCGCTTCAAAATATAACCCTGCAAGCGCTAAATAAAGATGCTGTCGCGATACAAACAAAACCATCTGTTACTTCTAATGGTGCAATTTTTAATCTTGCCGGCTCTGTTCTTCAATTTATATTTAGTGGAAGTTCCGGTTTCAAAGCGAACCTAAATTCTGATGGCTCTTTGGCAATTTTTAGTGATTACACCAACACTGATTCCCCTATCCAACTTTTTAGCAAAACAAAAAACTCAAAAGAAAATTTATTTATTAAAACACTTCCAGAAAAATGTGTTTGGTCAAAATTAAAAACTGATATTTTTTATTGCTTCTCTTTTAAAGGTTCGTCCGCCGGCTTGCCAGATGATTGGTATTTAGGAAAAAGATATTTAGAAACAGATAGTTTGTGGAAACTTTCTGGACAACACAATGTTGAAGTCGTGGCTTTTGACTTTTCTTCTGTAGAAGAAAAGCTTGATCCAACACACATAAAACTATCAAAGGATGACTCCATTATTGCTTTTTTGAACAAGAAAGATAGTTCGTTATGGGCTATAGATTTATCTAAAACAGATTTTGGTTTTTAATTATTTGAATATTTCTTTTTAAGATACAGGTCTTGGAGAATTGTAAAAATGTTTGACGCTGTCCAATATAGTCCAACAACACCAGAGATTTGCCAAGAAATAATAAAGGCAATGATAGGGAACATTACTTTCATTTGAATTTTCATCATTCTTGCTAGGGCTTCATTACTAGAAATTGGTGGTTGGTTGGCACTTGAAATATGAATCTGTATATAACTTGTTATGCCGGCCAGAAGTGCAAAAAATACGTTTTTGTGAGACAAAAGAGAGAATCCGAAGAAAGTCATATCTATTGTATTTGGGCTTGATACAAAGCCATATAAAAGGTTTGCGTCTACATTTGGGAGGCCCGCTCTAATCAAAATATAATAAAGAGCAAGAATAACGGGGATTTGTAAAAACAAAACTAAAATTCCTGAAAATGGATTGGTTTTTGATTCTTTGTATGCCTCCATTAGTTTTCTAGCTTGCTCCTCTTTGTTGTCCGCAAATTTTCTTTTTACTTCTTCTAATTTTGGTTGAAGCTTTCTCATTTCTATCTGAGAAAGAAACGCTTTTTTAGAAAGAGGGAAGAGAATAATCCTTACAATAAAAGTAAACAAAATAACTATCATTCCTGCATCTAGAAACGGTAACCAGACGGCAAGAAGAATGAATAGGTTATAGAGGGGTTGGTATATAAAACTATGAAACATGTTCGTTATTATACTTTTTTAGAAAAATTAGTCTTCTTTGAAGATTTCTGCTTTTTTCATTAATAAACCAATGTCGTTTTCTATTTCTTTTTTATTTCCAATTTTATTAAAAATAAAAAACAGTGTTGCTGGTTTTATTTTATCTTTGTTTTGCGAAATAAAACCATAAACAGACCTTCTTAGGAAATTTCTTTTTACAGCCGACTTAGAAATTTTTTTAGAAACAGAAACACCGACCTTTAGTTGTTGTTTCTCATTTTGTTTCATTTTTAAAAACAAAAAACCTCCAGTGAGGCCTTTTGCTTTTGGTAAAAACTCCAAAATTTCTTTTTTGCTAAGTCTGTTTCTTGAGGGAAGCATTATACAGAGAGTTTTTTTCTGCCCTTTCTCATTCTTCTCACTATGGTCTTTTTTCCTCCGGGACTTTTTTGTCTTCCTAGGAAACCGTGAGAAACTTTTCTTTTTTTCTTTTTTGGTTGGTAAGTTCTTGACATTTGTCTGGTTGGTAAATAAGTGTTTAAATTTTCTCTCCACAGAGTGTCCACAGATTATTACCACAATTCCTGTTTCTATTCAAGTTTACTTGCTCGACTTTGGATATATACTTATCGCAAATATTTAACTATGGATAATCGCGAACTTTGGAACACAGTACTAAACGAAATAGAGATGACTGTTTCTAAGGCGACTTTTAACACTTGGTTTAGGGACACTTTTATTTTGAAACATGATAGCGGGGTTGTGTCTTTGGCGGTGCCAAACAGCTTTGTTGAGGAATGGTTAAAAAGCAAGCACCATAGCCTTATTTTGAAGCTTTTAAGAGATGGGGGCGAGTCTATACACGCTCTTGAGTATGTAATCGCAAAAGGGGACAGTTTAAAGAAAAAGGAGAGAGATGAGAGGGTTATGAGGGACTCACTACCGCTTGGTGAACCAATAAATAGGGAGGATAACCTAAACCCTAGATACACTTTTGAAACTTTTATTGTTGGACCATTTAATGAGCTCGCCCACGCAGCGTCCCAAGCAATCTTAAGACAGCCGGGACTTACCTATAACCCATTTTTTGTTTATGGAAATACCGGTCACGGCAAAACTCACCTTATACAAGCCATAGGGAACGCAATAAAGTCTGCGGATAGGAGTAGGCGAGTTTTATATATAACTTCAGAGCGCTTTGCTTCGGATATAATTTCTTCAATCCAAACAGGGAAAATTGCCCAAGTTAAGGATAAATACCGTGGTTATGATGTTTTAATTATGGATGATATTCAGTTTGTAGCAAACAAAGACAGAACTCAGGAGGAGTTGTTTCACTTGTTTAATGCCCTATATGACAATAACAAGCAAATTGTTTTTTCTTCCGACAAGCATCCAAACCTTATTCCAAACCTCGAAGAGCGCCTGAAGTCTAGGTTTTCTCAAGGAATGACAGTGGACATTCAACAGCCAGACTTTGAGTCTCGCCTTGCGATTTTGTCTAAAAAATCTGAGGTTATGGGTTTTTGTTTGTCTGAAGAGGTGGCGAGCTTCCTTGCAAACACAATAACCGGAAATATTCGTGAGCTTGAGGGTATTTTGAATTCTATTGTCATGCAAACACAATTAAAAGCAAAAGAGTTAACCATTAACGACATTAGAAATCTCGTAAAAAGTAATTTGAAGCCAAAAAGGCTTATTTCTCCAAAAGAGGTCGTTAAAATTATTGCCGACTTCTACCACATAAACGAGGAGAGTATTTATGAAAAAACGAGGAAAAAAGAGGTTATTAAGCCCCGCCAAGTCGCTATGTTTATCTTAAGGGAGGATTTCAACATCTCATACCCATCAATAGGTGAAAAAATGGGCGGGAGAGACCACACAACCGTTATTCACTCGTGTGAAAAGGTAAAGGAGGACGTAAAAACCAACAACGAGCTCTTGGAGGAAATAAACCAACTTCGAGCCATGATTTCTTAATTGTTTATATCTTGGGGAAAAGACGTGGTTTGTTTTGTGGAAAATGGGGAGAATTTCCCGTAAGGTGTGAGATGTTGAAGTTGTTAACATTTAACCTTTATTGTTAACAACAAGGAGTTAAAAAATAAATATTAATTCGCGTTTACAAATAAGGGTTTTCTGACTTATCCACCAATCCACACCACTAATAATAATCATCTTTCTTTAAACCCAAATGAAAATAGAATGCATTAAAGAAAAAATTAGAGACGCAGTTAATCGAGCAGATAGATTTTCTGGAAAAAATACAACACTACCAGCATTGTCTGGAATTTTACTAGAAGCTAAAGATTCGGAGTTAAAAATTTTTAGTACCAACCTAGATTTAGGAATTGAAATTTCAATTCAAGCAAAAGTTTTTGAAGAAGGAAAGGTTTTGGTTCCAGCAACAACATTTTCTCAATTTCTAACAAATTTAAGAGGAGACAAAAACATAACACTAGAATTAAAAAAAGATCTTCTGGTTTTTTCGTCAGAACTAGAGGATGTTAAGTTTAAAACCCTTCCCGTAGATGATTTTCCTGTAATTCCAAAACAAGAAGCAATAAAAACCCTTACAGTTGATGCGAGCGCTTTTTCTTTGGGTTTAAAATCAGCAGTTTTTGCAGCTTCACCAGCAAGCATGAAGCCAGAGCTATCAAGTGTTTATATTTACGGAGAAGATGATGCTCTTGTTTTTGTAGGGACAGACTCTTTTCGGTTATCAGAGAAAAAAATAAGAATAAAAGATTCTTTTGATGGATCGGTTCTTATTCCATTTAAAAATGTAAATGAGCTTTACAGGGTTCTTGATGGAATAAAAGGGGAGGTTGAATTAAAAATAAACAAAAACCAAATAGCCTTTAGTGGAGAGGGTTTTTATGTTGTTTCAAGAATAGTTGAAGGGTCTTATCCTGACTATAGGCAAATAATTCCAAAAGAACCAAAAACAGAAATAATCTGTTTAAGGGACGACTTAGAAAGTGTGTGTAAGGCCACAGCGCCGTTTACGGACCGATTTCACCAAATCTCTTTTGAAATTAATCCTACAAAAAAACTCTTTGCTGTTTCTAGTAAAAATCAAGACACAGGGGAGCTCACCGAAAAAATTGAAGCAACCATCTCTGGCGAACCGGTTTCAATAAACTTTAATCACAAATATGTTTCAGATGTTTTTCAAGGCTTAAACAACGACAGCCTATCTATTTCTTTAAATGGTGCCGGCAAACCAGCCGTCTTTAGGCCAATTGGAGACACTAATTTTATTTATGTTGTCATGCCAATGAATAGGTAAGATGGATCCCGTTAGAAACCGCGGTCACGAAACAAAGGGAATTATATGATGGTCTACATTACTAATAAACTAAATATCAGGAAAAGCGGAATGTCCGCGACCTGTTTCTAACGGGATGGAACCAATTGGAAATTATTTAAAAAAATTTCAAAAACTCGTTATCTCTGCAGATTCAACAGAAAGAGCTTTTCGCGAGGCCAGTGAACTTATCTTAAAAAACGATATAGGTTTTTTTACACTCTCACAAAAAGGGGATATTTTATTTATCAGAGCAAGCTCTTCAGTTAAAAACGCCATTATTTTAAACAAAGAAAAAATACTAAAAGAATTTAAAATGAGGTCAGGGCTTTCTTTTAGAACAATAAATTAGCCCTAATTAGAAATGGGAACAGAAAAGGAAACGCTTGACCGCTGAAGGCCAGAGTCTAAAACTTCCACCTTCACATCAGCAAAAGAAGTACTTATGTTTTGGGGAATACTAACCACCGGATTGTTTGTGAATGGGCCCGTAAAAACAATTAACCCATTTAAAGAAATATTCATTCGCACAATACTGAAGCCACTAACCACTTTTATATTTATTGGTATAGTTCCTCCTCTTTCAACCGTAAAGTTCTCCTGCGGGCTTATTAGCGCGATTGAGAGGGCTTTGTCGGCCGTATGAACATTATCTTTTGTCGCTGGTATTTTTGGACTAGGCTCAACAATAAAATTTTCTCTAGTCCACTTTCTTACCCCATATTCCCAATTGTTAAACTGAGGATCACTCTCTGGTTTTGTTGGCGCGTCTCCCCGAGGGTCATTTTTTTGAACCCAATAGAGAATTGAGTGAACACCACCACCCAAACGATCTTCAATTGCGTCTTCCGGAGTAAATTCTGTTGCCAATCCACCAGAAATTCTATCTACCAAAACGGACGTTCCTCCAAGCCATTTACCACGAAGCACAGGCTTAAGTGTGTGCGGGTAATTTTTATCTATAGCCGGAAATGAGTCCTGTGGAGTTTTTGTTAAAATGTAATCCATAAAAGCTCTCCACATTGGCGCCACAATAAATCCAGCAACCTTCTTTTCCATGGGAGTATTGCTGTTATTTCCAGCCCAAGCACCCAAAACAACATTTGGCGTGTATCCAATTATCCAAGCATCTTTATAATCGTT
Source organism: uncultured Candidatus Saccharibacteria bacterium (assembly GCA_964398725.1). Lineage (GTDB taxonomy): Bacteria > Patescibacteriota > Minisyncoccia > Phycocordibacterales > Zambryskibacteraceae > 12-FULL-44-12b. Next base: position 9,611 of record CAYNNE010000002.1, on the reverse strand, counting down.
AGTCGTTCCTGTTTTTACGGCCACATCTGTTTCTTGAAAATAAAGAGCACTTGTTTGTCCAAAGGAAGGCGCTCTAGCATCGTTGTCTGATAAAACATCAGAAACCAAAGAGGCAATATTTTCTGGTAAAACCCTTTTAGGGCGGGCTTTAAAATTTTCTAAAGAATTATTTTTGTTGTCCAAAATTTCAAGTATTGGGGTTGGCTGATTTCTTACTCCCCCAGAAGCAAAAGAGCCATAACCACTAGTTATTTCTAGCGGAGTTACTTCTCCACCACCCAAAACCAAAGTTAAACCATACTGAGAGGAACCGCCCAAACTTTCCACCCCCATATTTCTTGCCAAGGACAAAGAATCTTCTAGGCCTGCAAGGTAAAGGGTTTTTACTGAAGTAATGTTTATGGATTGTGCTAAAGAAGACCGCATTGTTATTGGTCCACGAAACTTCCCATCATAGTTATCTGGCGAGTAGCATTCATTTTCACTTGTTTCGTTGTCCGGCCTGCATGCTGCTGCGAATTGAGTCTTTACATCAAAAAGAATTGTTTCTGGTGTATAGCCTTTTAAGAAAGCTTGTGCGTAAACAAAGGGTTTAAAGGTAGAGCCCGGCTGTCTGTGTGCTGTTATGACGTTAAAGTTTCCATCAATCTCTTCATCAAAATAGTCTCTGGAACCAACCATTGAAAGTATTTGTCCAGTTTTTGGGTCTATTGCAACAAAAGCAGCATTTTCCGCATTGAATGTTTTTTTATTTTCCAAAGCATATTTTTTTGCAATCTCTTCTCCCTTACTTTGCATTTCATAATCAAGGGTTGTAATTACGCGCAGTCCTCCGGTTTCCAAAACATCATCACCATACTTCTTTTTTAAATAATCAGTTACGAAAAAAACAAAATGGGGAGCCTTAATACCAGAAGACTGCTTTGGATGAAAAGAAACCTTTTCATCCAAAGCTTTTTGATATTCATTTTCAGAAATAAAACCAGCATTTTTCATTTCTGCCAAAACAAGGTTTTTTCTTTCTTCAAGCCGGTCCAGATTTTTTCCGTAAGGTGAAAAGAAGGTTGGTGCTTGTGGAATTGCCGATAAATAAGCGGCCTCTGCCAAAGTAACTGTGTTTGCGTTTTTACTAAAAAAAGCTTCCGCCGCCTCCTCTACCCCGTAAATATTTCCTCCGTAAGGGATTTCGTTAAAATAAAGAGATAAAATCTCGTCTTTACTCATTACTCGCTCAAGCTTTACAGACAAAACTATCTCTTTAATTTTTCTAGTTATTGTCTTGTCGCTTGAAAGTAAAACATTTTTAACCACCTGCTGTGTGATTGTTGAACCGCCTTGGTGAAAACCAAACGAGGTTGTGTCGGCTATCAAGGCACGCAAAAGTGAGGACACTTTTATACCTCTGTGGGTATAAAAGTCTTTATCTTCAACCGCAATTGCCCCTTTTTGTATGTATGTAGATATTTCAGACAAAGGTACTGTTGTTCTCCTGGTGTTTTTAGAAACATCATATAAAAGGATTTCTCCGGTACGGTCATATATTTTTGTTGATTGCTCGACGCGCCTAGAGTTTACCGATTCCAGTCCTGGAACAGACAGGCTGGTTATCCATAGAAGGAAAATACCAATAAAAACCAGGACAATGCTACCAAAAGCAAGGGTACGGGTTCGTGTTTTGCGAGTTATCATCCGTATAATGATAGCAAAAGGAGTGCCTCAATGTGTTAGGATTGAGAATATGGCGGTGTCCGACAAAAATAGAGATTTGGGCGTAGAAGAGTTGTTAACAAGGGGGGTGAATACTCTTATTGACCCAGAAAAGGCTTTTGAGGAAAAAATTTCCAAAGACCCAAAAAGTGTTGTTATAAAATTCGGAGCGGATCCCACGAGGCCAGACCTTCATCTTGGGAATGCCGTTATTTTGCGTAAGTTGAGACAATTTCAGGACAGGGGTGCCAAAGTAATTTTTCTTATAGGAGACTTTACGGCGCGCATTGGAGACCCAACAGGAAAAGACAAAACAAGGGGAGAGATTTCGGACGAAGAAATAGAAAGAAATCTTAATACCTACAAAGATCAAGTCGGAAAAATTTTAAGAACTGACGAAGAAGTGTTTTCTATAATTAAAAATTCTGATTGGTATACCAACGTGACTGACATTTCTGCTGTTCCTGGTTCGGTTGTAAAAATTTCTAGCGATATAAATGGTGAAAAAACGGAGATTCCTTTTGATGCCAACTCTTTTGTTGGAAAAGCGGTTTTATTTGAAGAAACTAGAATGCAAATTAAAAACCTGAAACACAAAAACGGAATTGCTGTTGTTACTCTAAAAACTCTTTTTGAAACCCTAAAACGCATTACCCATGCACGTCTCATCGAAAGGGACATGTTTCAGGAGAGATTAAAAAAGGGAGAGGAGCTTTATATGCACGAAATGCTTTATCCAGTGATTCAGGCCGTTGATTCGGCGGTAATTGCTATGATTTTTGGCTCTTGTGATTTGGAAATTGGGGGAACCGACCAAACATTTAATATGCTTATGGGCCGAGATGTAATGAAATCAAACAACCAACCACCACAGGCGGTTATGGCAATGAAAATTATTTCTGGGCTTGATGGCAAGGAGAAAATGTCAAAATCCTTAGACAACTATATTGCTATTACCGATGAAGCAAACAACATGTATGGCAAGGTTATGTCTATACCAGACAATGTAATGCCTGAATATTTTGAGCTGGCAACATATACGCCACTTTCTGAAATTGAAAAAATTAAAGACAGTCTAAAAAATGGTAAAGCACATCCAAAAGAAATAAAAATGAGGCTTGCCAGAGAAATAGTTTCTATTTATCACGGAGAAAAATCAGCGAAGCTTGCAGAAGAAGGGTTTACAAAAACGTTTTCACAAAAAAATGTCCCAGAGGATATTGAAATGATAAAAATTAAAAAATGAACACTACTTGAAAAGGTGTTGGTTGGTAAAGAGGGAATATCGTCGGGCTCGCAACTCAAAAGACTGATTAAAGCCGGGGCTGTTGAAAACATAGAAACTGGGGAGAAAATAATAGAAAACAATTTTCCAATTAACGAATCAATAAAATTTCGAGTGGGCAAGAAAACTTTTATGTCTATTGTGGTTGAGTAAAACAAAAACTATCCGCTAGCGGATAGTTTTTGTTTTTTTATTCCTCTTCCTTATCTCCAAAACCGCTTTTAAATCTCTCGTCCTCTTCTTTCTCTTCTTCCTCATCCTCCTCTTCATCGTCATCCAACTCTGCATCTATCAACTCATCAAGAGAAGTGGTTTCATCCTCTGCTTCCGGCAATTCGACCTCAACATCCTCTTCTTCCTCATCCTCCTCTTCGTCATCTAAAAGATCATCTCGAACATCATCATCGTGCATATTTTTATATAAATTCTTTTACTTAATACCCTGTACGCCTTTTTTATCAGACCAGAAACTAAATGCAATACCGCAGGATTATTTTTGTGGATAAGCAAAGGTCCTGCCCTTTAAGCTGTGAGTTATAGCCACCGCAATAGCGTCAAACTCATCATCAAGCCTTTTGCTTTTTATCGCCGGTATTTTCATTGTTTTGGAGATAACAAACTCAATATCGTTTTTTGAGGCTTTTCCATACCCAGTTACGCTCGCCTTTATCTCTTGGGGGGAATACTCAAAAGCCTTTAATCCGAGTATTGAGGCCACAGATAGTATCACACCTCGGCCCTCTGCAACCTTCAAAGCATTGTTTCGATTCAAGTTAAAAAAAAGTTTTTCTATTGCTAAAACGTTCGGGTTAAATTTTTTTATAATTTTATTAAGTTCCAAGGATAAGTGTGCGAGTCTTTGTTCATGACTCTCCGCTCTTTTTGTTTCTATACAGCAAGAAAAAACTAAACTTTCTTTACCGCGTGCCCCTTCAATAATTGCAACACCAATTCTGTCAAAACCTGGATCAACCCCTAATATGCGCACTCCGGCCAATTTTTTAATCGTTGGCATTTGTGTATATGTTTTGTACATCATCCAAACCATCCAATTCTTCTGCAAGTTTAGAAAACTTATCCTTGTCATCTTCCGATAAGTCTATTGGCATAGAACTTTCGTAACCCTCAGACGTTTTGTGAAATGCCCACATTGCAGAGCCGGGGGTTGCCAACTCCAAACCATTTTCTGAAAGAAGATGTTTTATTTCTTGTGCCGAGCGATTTTTATTATCGGTTAGTGTTTCAATGAGGATTGCGCACCCGCCAGGACCATAGGCTTCGTAGATAATAGTTTCTAGGTTTCCTGCATCCCCACCGGCGCCCTTTTTTACTGCCCTATCAATATTGTCGTTCGGCATATTTTCTGCTCGCGCTCTATCTATAACAACCTTTAGAGAGGGAGAATTTATATCTCCGTTAACTTTTTTTGCTTCTACAGCAATTAGGCGTGCGAATTTACCAAAAATTTTTGATTTCTGGGCGTCTGTCACCGCCTTCCTATTTTTTATTTTTGACCATTTATTATGTCCCGACATATACCCCCACACTAAACCAGTTATGAATTATGGGCAAACAGATTTTAATAAATGATTACTTTCTTGTATTTCGTCAACGGAATCAGCGTTAAATTGCTTGTTTATACAACATATAAATTACTTACAAATAAATTTTAAAAATCTCGACATAGCAACATGGTTTAGTGTGGGGGTGAATTTAAAAGCTTATTTTTCTAGTATTTTCGTCTACAAATGAGAGATTAACACGGAAAACAGACTCCGGCATTATAGCGCTCACTTTTTCTGGCCACTCAATAACCACAAGATTCTCGTTATCTTTTATAAGGTCCAAAAAGCCAAGGTTGGCTAATTCCTCAGGTTTTTCCATCCTATATGCATCTATATGAATTAATTTGTGAAATCTACCTAACGAAATTGGGTAGGACTCCATTAGAAGAAAAGTCGGGCTTTTCACCAAATCAGTAATTCCTAATTTTCTCGCAAGAACTTGAGTAAGGGTAGTTTTTCCGGCGCCCAAATTTCCAGACAAACCCACAACAAAGGCGCCATTTACTGGCTGATTTTTTATTTGCTGAAGCAAAATTTCAGACAAATTTTCTAAGTCTTTTTGGGACCGCACAATATAGGTTTTCATTAAGACTATTGTACAATTGGTTTATGACAGTTCAAAACAATACTACGCACAACGATTTTGATGAGGAAAAGCAACTCAATCGTGTTGAAGACTTGAAAAAACACGAGGAAGAAGAGTTGGCGCGTGTTTTATCTGAAAAATATGGTATCGGTTATTTAGACCTTACCCTTCAACCAATAAACATTGATGCGTTGAGAATAATAAAAGAAGAAGACGCAAGGGAGGCGGGACTAGTTGTTTTTAATGAAATAGATAAAAAAATAGACGTTGGAATTCTTTCTCCAAACGACAATAAAACCATCAATGCGGTGGAAGATCTAAAAAAACAGGGATTTATTCCGACTCTTTTTCTTGTGTCGCACCAGAGTTTAAAAAAGGTTTTTGATATGTACAAAGAACTTTCTTATTCTTTTGAAACTCACTCTGGCGCGTTGGATATTTCAAACGAAGAAATTGTTGACCTCCTTAAAAAGACATCATCACTGAAAGACATAACAGACATGATTCAAGTTGTTCTCTCTGCTAAAAAAAGTTTTAGAATTTCTAAAATTTTAGAAATTATTATTGCTGGAGCGTTGGCCTTAAAGGCATCTGATGTTCACCTAGAACCAGAAGAAGCCTATGTGCGCTTGCGCTATAGACTAGATGGAGTTTTGCAGGACGTTTTAACTTTTGATTTAGAAACATACAAACTTTTAGTTTCTCGGGTAAAACTAATTTCCAATCTAAAACTGAATGTTACTTCTTCGCAGGACGGCAGATTTTCTATAAAACTTCCTGACGGCGAAATAGAAATCCGTACCTCTTTGTTGCCAGGGGCATATTTTGAATCAATTGTGCTTCGTGTTTTAAATCCTCGTTCAATTTCTGTTCCCTTGGATAGTTTAGGAATTCACCCACACCTCTTAGAAATCTTGATGAAAGAGATTGCTAAGCCCAATGGCATGATTTTAACCACTGGACCAACGGGCTCTGGAAAAACCACCACCCTCTATGCATTTTTAAAGAAAATACATACTCCAGAAATAAAAATAATTACTATTGAAAATCCAATTGAGTACCACCTCCCGGGCATTGTGCAAACACAAACTAATACCGACACCGGCTACACTTTTGCGGAAGGATTGAGATCGGCTCTCCGCCAAGACCCAGACGTTATTATGGTTGGAGAAATTAGAGATTCAGAGACCGCAGAGATTGCAATTAACTCTGCTCTAACTGGGCACTTAGTTTTTTCTACACTCCACACAAACAATGCATCGGGAACATTTCCAAGATTGATTGATCTTGGCGTGAATCCAAAAATTTTATCAAGCGCAATTAATATTTCTATCGCACAAAGATTGGTTAGAAAACTTTGTTCCGTATGTAAAAAAGAAATTAGTTTGGACGATAATCAAAAAAGTATAGTTGAAAGAATAATTGGCGGGGTGCACAACAAAGACTTCTTTAAGGATATTTCTAAAGACAAGGCTTTTGTTTCTGTGGGCTGTGATGCGTGCAATCACACTGGCTACCAAGGGAGATTAGGTATTTACGAAGGAATACTTATGGACGGAAATATTGAAAAAGTTGTTCGTGAAAATCCGTCAGAAAGAGAAATATTTGATGCTTCACGCGGACAAGGAATTTTATCTATGACAGAAGATGGAATACTAAAAGTTCTTCAAGGAGTTACTTCATTTGAAGAGTTGGGTAGGGTGGTGGACTTAAACGCAGAACAGAATTAATTAAAAATATTTTCCAATGTATTTGGAGGGGTAACAAATATGTGTTTAATTTGGTTTTCACCTAGCTAAAAAGGCCGGTCTATGAATAATAAGCTCCAGGGAGATTAAGAGATCAAGAGCACAAATTTCCCAAACAACACTTTCCGAATTCATTCAAAAAGCTACCAGCTCTACTAAGGGAAGCCCCAGAAATTCACGAGGAATACCAGAACAACCTCGTAAAGGCTTTTAATCCTGCCGAAACAGGACGTTGATTGGGAAATTTGTGCCCTGGATAGTTATTGTCTTTATGCACAGGGCGAGAACATTCGCTACCCTGTATACTATCACAGAGGTTCATTTCTGTCAACCCCCCCTTAGAGAAAAATTGTTTTTTATAAAGTTAGGGAAAAAATAAAGCTTTCTCAAGTAATATAGGATATATCAAAACAAATATGAGTAAGTTTTCTAATACTGGGTCAGGCGCATCAAAAAAAGAGATTTTAAGTGGTTTAGATGCTGTAAAATCTGATGATTTTCAAAAAATAGATTATGAACTTCGTCCAGATAATTTTGTTGATTATGTTGGACAAGAAAATATAAAAGAAAACCTCTCTATTTTATTAACTGCAGCAAAACAAAGGTCCCACCCTCCAGAGCATTTGCTTTTTTACGGTCCACCTGGATTAGGAAAGACCACACTCGCGCATCTTGTTGCTAAGGAAACCGGTTCTCCGGTGCGCGCAACTTCAGGCCCAGCCATTGAGCGTGTTGCAGACCTTGCGTCCATTCTCACCAACCTCACACCAAACGAAATTTTGTTCATTGATGAAATTCATCGCTTAAATAAAACAATTGAAGAAGTTTTATATCCAGCAATGGAATCTGGCTCCTTAGACATTGTGATAGGCAAAGGTCCATCAGCTAGAACAATTGAGCTTCCTCTTCCACCATTCACTTTAATTGGGGCCACCACAAGAATTGCAATGGTTTCTTCTCCCTTGAGGTCGCGTTTTTCTGGGGGAGTATTTCGTTTGGATTTTTATACAGAAGACGAAATAGCAAAAATTGTAAAACGATCAGCCAAAATTTTAGGGGTTACTCTTGAAGAGGGGGCTGCATCTTTAATTGCAAAAAGATCTCGTTTCACTCCACGCACAGCAAACTTTCTCTTGAAAAGAGTTCGTGATTTTGCGCAAGTAAAAAATAAAGACCTATCTGAAGAAACTGTTTTAGAGGCTCTGTCTATGATAGGAATAGACGATATGGGACTTTTTCCTTCAGACAGACAACTATTAAAAAGCATTATTGAAAAATTTTCCGGAAGGCCAGTAGGGCTTGGCACGTTAT
>CAYNNE010000002.1:0-1399 GCA_964398725.1 uncultured Candidatus Saccharibacteria bacterium | reverse complement strand
CCATATCTTATTCAAATTGGCTTTATTGAACGCACACCAAGAGGTCGAGCAACTACAAAATCCGGAGAAAGCCATATGGAGAAACACGGAGTTAAAAGTAAGCACAGAAAACTCTTGTAAGAGATGGCGAAAGATAAAAAAAGAGTCGTTCTTCTTGATACGCATGCAATACTTCATCGTGCTTATCATGCGCTTCCAGATTTTTCTACATCAAAAGGTGAGCCAACGGGAGCATTGTATGGCCTTATCACAATGCTTTTAAAAATTGCTGCAGACTTAAAACCAAATTACATAATTGCAGCCCTTGATTTACCAGACAAAACATATCGTCACGAAGCGTATAAAGAATACAAAGGCACTCGTAAAGAAACAGAAGAAGCGCTTGTTTCTCAAATAAAAAGAGCAGAGAGCGTGCTCGAAGCGTTAAACATTCCTGTTTACTCAAAATCCGGATTTGAGGCCGATGACATTTTAGGAACTGCTGTTTTGCAATTTACAAAAGAAAAAGATTTAGAGGTAATTATTGCCTCTGGCGATATGGACACGCTTCAGCTTGTCGATAAGGATAAAGTAAAAGTGTTCACACTTAAAAAAGGATTAAACGACACTGTTTTGTATGATGAAAAAGCGGTTCTCGCTCGTTTTGGATTTTTGCCAAAACTTCTTCCAGACTATAAGGGACTTCGTGGCGACCCATCAGACAACATAATTGGAATTTCAGGAATTGGAGAAAAAACAGCAACCACATTAATAACACAATTTGGTTCAATTGAAGATATCTATAAACAATTAAAAAAAGACAGAAAGAAATTTTTAGAAGCCGGTTTAACCGAAAGAATTGTCAGCTTACTTGAGGAAGGAAAAGAGGAGGCGGAGTTTAGCAAACTATTAGCGACCATTAGAAAAGATGCCCCTGTAAAAATTAGTATTCCTGATAAAGAGTGGAGAGAAAGCATTGATTTAAATGTTTTAACTAAATTTTTGCAAGATTTGGAATTCAGGAGCTTGGTGCCGAGAGTACAAAAGGTATTTGGAGCAAAAACAGAAGGAATGTTTTTAGAAAACGGAGAAAACCTAGATAAAAAGGCGGAGGAACAGGTAGACGGAGCACAATTAAAAGAAACGGCAGTAGCGCTCTGGGTTGTTGATTCAAATATAACAAACCCAAAACTAGAAGACATTTTAAACTTTGGAAAAACAGGGAATTTTGAATTGGCGAGAGAAAATATTTTAAAAGAAATTAAAAAAAGAAATTCAGAGTTTATTTTTGAAGAAATAGAAAAACCGCTAATTGCTATTGTTGATGAAATGAACAGGTATGGAATTTTAATTGATAAAAAATATCTTGGAGAGTTGTCTGTGGAGTTTAATAACAAAATAAGGATACTTGAGAAAAAAA
>CAYNNE010000001.1:0-29544 GCA_964398725.1 uncultured Candidatus Saccharibacteria bacterium | reverse complement strand
TAGATAACCTACCAGCGTCCACAATATCCTGTGCGATTTTTGGTTGAGTTAAAAAATTTTGTCCAAATTGTTTTTTTGGTCCCATCCCGTACGAAACAGGTCGCGGTCCCCTATTATTTTTTTGGAGTTTTGATTCATTTTTCATATTTCAGTAGCTAGACTCTAGCTTACCACCAGAAACCGTGACCGCGGTTTCGTTCGGGATTAGAATTCTATGTTCATTAACGATTTTCTTCCACCCCACTCAGATTCAACATTTTCTAAATGTTCTTCTGGGACATCTAGTAAAAATGAAGAAGGTATATTTATTTCGCGCGAGCCAAATACCAATCTAGTTTGCGCCCATGTTAAGAAAAGTTTTTCTTTTGCACGAGTAATGGCGACATAAAAAAGCCTCCTTTCCTCCTCCCTCTCTTCTTCAGTATTATTTTCCTCAAACATTTTTTCATGAGGAAACAAACCTTCTTCAAGTCCTACGATAAAAACATAAGAAAATTCAAGGCCTTTTGCAGCATGAACAGTCATAAGTTTTACTCCACTTCCATCAGCAACCTCTTCGCTTGTTTGTAGGGCAATTTCAGCCAAAAAAATTCCCAAAGCATCAGCGCCTGCGCCATTAAATCTTGATGAGAGGTTTACCAATTCGCGCAAGTTGTATAGCCTTTCTTCGTCTTCTTCAAAACCCTTTCTTGCACCCTCTTCATAATAATTTGTGAGTCCAGAAATGTTTAACATATGCTCCAGAGTTTCTTTTGGTGTGTGATTTTGCAGAAAAGTTTTTCCATCAGCTATAATTTTTTTAAACTCACCCCACGATTTTTTAGCAGAAGGAGACAAATCATTTTCATTGCCGGATAAAATTTTTAATACAGAAACCTTTCCTAAACCACGGGTTGGTATGTTTACGACCCGTCCAATATCGCTTTGTGATTCATCAAGTAGCAATCTTAAATAAGAAACAGCATGTTTTATTTCTTCTCTCTCAAAAAACTTTGTGCCAACCAATTCGTATTTAATTGAGTTATGTAACAAGGCTTCCTCGAGTGGTCTTGATTGAAAGTTTGCTCTGTAAAGAACGGCAATTTCTTCCTCTGGCGTTCCCCCTCCTATTAACTCAATACATTTTTCTGCGACAAACATTGCTTCAGTGTTTTCATCGTATGCAGAAAGGAGTCCAATGAGCTCGCCGTCTTTGTTTTTAGTGAAGAGGTTTTTTTCTTTTCTAAGATTATTTTTGGATATTATTGAGTTTGCAGTTTCCAAAATTCTTTTTGTTGAGCGGTAATTTTCTTCTAACACAACTACTTTTGCTTCAGGATAATCTTTTTCAAATTGCAAAATGTGTTTTAAACTTGCTCCTCTCCAAGAATAGATATTTTGGTCGGCGTCTCCAACAACACATATATTTTTATTTGCTGAAACAAGCATCTTGGCTAATTCATATTGAACTTCATTTGTATCTTGGTATTCATCTATGTGTATATAAAGCCACATTTCTCTGTATTTTTTTAAAATCAAAGGATGTTTTTTTAGCAAAGTAGCAGTCTTGAAAAGCAAATCATCAAAATCTAGGGCCTTCTCTTCTGTTAAAACTCTTTGGTATTCCCCGTAAACTCTTCCTGCTAATTCATAAATAGCACTGTGAGATTTTGCCAAAGCTTCTTCTGGATTTAAAAAATCATTTTTCATTCTTGATATAACGGAAGAAATTTTTCCAGGCTCATTTTCTTTAGGATTTATACCAACCCTCTCCATTGCTTTTTTGATAGCCGATTTTTGATCGCTTTTATCAAAAATTTTGAAGTTTTTTGATATGTTTGCCGTTTGGTATTCTTGTCGCAAAATAAAAACACATAAAGAGTGAAAGGTGGATATAAAGGGAACCCCAAAAGCGCCATATGCCTCAAAAGAACGAGGCGCTTTTTCTCCGAGTTTGGAATAAATTCTCTCGCGCATTTCTTTAGCAGCTTTGTTTGTGAAAGTGATAGCCAGAATCTTGTCTGCAGGGACCCCATGCTTAATTAAGTTAGAGATTCTTTCCGTTATTGTCTTGGTTTTGCCAGCCCCAGCTCCAGCCAGTATAAGTAGGGGGCCATTGAGGGTCTCTACGGCCTCTTTTTGCGGTTCGTTTAGATTTAGCATTGTCCACATACTATACCACTATCTCAAAATAGCTATTGTTTTAGCCATATTATTGAATTATGGGGGGTTGTAATATTGTGATTTTGGTTGAAAATACCCCCCCCAAGGAGTATAATTGTGGTCTCAGGAAATCCGGATACTGAAACGAAAGAAAAGCGGAATTACAACTTAATTTAGACTTTATTTCTTCATCCCATAAACAATCTGACCCCCAAAAGGCTGGTCGGAAAAATACGTCTCGGCTTTTACGCTTCCTTGTATGGGCTCTTTTAGTTTTGCCTTCTGTTTTTGTGCTTTTGCCCATAAGCCCAGTTTATGCAGGAATAACGGATTTTTTTAGCGGAGTTTTTAAAAGCAATAAGGACTTACCAAAAATCTATAATTCACAAAATATCCCCCTTCTTCAGGCGGCGCTTAATTCAAACCAAGACCTAGCAATGGGAGGAGCAGAAATTTTAGTAGACAATGACGCTTTGGTTCCCCAAGACTCCCCAGCGGGCGGTTTGGCGGAAAACATAAAAGATAAACCATCATCCGATCAGATTTCTATATATATAGTGAGAAAGGGAGACACATTATCTACAATCGCCAAAATGTTTAATGTTTCAGTAAATACTATTAGATGGACCAATAATTTAACCACTAATACTTTAAAGGAGGGCCAAACACTCACCATTTTGCCTATTTCTGGAGTAAGACATGTGGTTAAGAAGGGCGATACCGTGGCAACAATAGCAAAATCTTACAAAGCTAGCCTAGAAGATATTTTGGCTTACAACGATATATCTAAGGATACAAAGTTAAGCATAGGAGATATTGTTATTGTCCCAGACGGTGAAATGGGCTCGGTGAATAGTGGAACACCCGTAAGATTTGTTGAATCTCAACAACAAGTAGTGGTTGGGTACTATTTGAGACCAATATCTGGCAGAAAAACTCAAGGCTTACACGGACACAATGGAGTTGATTTTGGTGCTCCGGTGGGAACCCCTATCTCCGCTGCTGCTCCTGGTACTGTTATCATCTCTAGAACTGGAGGTTGGAATGGAGGATATGGAAACTACATTGTTATTCAGCATGATAATGGTACCCAAACTTTGTATTCACACAATTCAAGCAACACCGTTTCTGTTGGAGATAAGGTGGAACGCGGACAAACGATTGGCCATGTTGGTTTAACTGGAAAAACAACCGGAGCGCATGTGCACTTTGAAGTTCGTGGAGCTAAGAATCCCTTTTAAAGTTCGTTCATTTTTGTTTTCGGCGTTCACGCATTGATTTACCATGCTAAAAAACTTCCGAGACGAACGGCGAAAACAAAAACTCACTTCTAAGTTCTGGCTAGCCCATTAGTATACGACAGGTTTCAAATTATTTATGCGAGCGTATTTTTTGGTGGTCTGTATGAAAGTGCTTCCAGAAGATTTTCTTTTTTAATTTCTTCACCCCCCTCTAAATCTGCAATTGTGCGAGCTAGTTTTACAACTTTGTGATAAGCGCGTGGAGATAAATTTAATATTTTTGCCGCTTCATCCAAAACACTTTTAACCTCCGCTGAAATTTTTATTAAATTAACCAATTCTTTTACAGAGATATCTCCATTCAATTTAGATTTATTTTTAACAAATCTTTTTGCTTGTATTGCTCGCGCCTCTAAAACTTTTTCTCTAATACGATTATTCTCCCGCGTGTTTTTTTCAGAGAGAAGTTTTTCGTGATCAATTCTTGGAACAGAAATCCACATATCAATTCTGTCTAAAATTGGTCCAGAAATTTTTCTTTCGTATTTTAATAATTGCACAGGAGAACAAATACATGGTGGTCCTTTAAATCCGCGGTTGCCACATGGACAAGGATTTAGTGCGGCCACTAAAATAAAATTAGCAGGAAAAATTGCGCTACCTTTTGCGCGAGAAACAGAAACTCTTTTTTCTTCCAATGGTTCGCGCAGGGCCTCTAGCACTCTCGTTTCAAACTCTGCGAATTCATCTAAAAATAAAACACCTTTGTGAGCCAAAGTTATTTCGCCCGGTTTTGGAGTTGCTCCGCCACCGACGAGTGCAACATAAGACGAGGTGTGATGCGGTGAACGAAACGGAGCTTCGGTCAAATATGGTTTTTTTAAAGTTCCAGAAATAGAATGAATGCTAGTTGTCTCAAGAATTTCTTCGTGTGATAGCGGAGGAAGAATTCCTTTAAATGCTTTTGCCAGCATTGTTTTTCCTGTCCCGGGAGGGCCGAATAAACCAATATTATGTTTCCCTGCGGCCGCTATTGTGAGAGCTCTCTTTGCGCTTTCTTGTCCAACAATATCGTCAAACGTGATTTCATTTTCTTCAGGAGTTGCTTCAATTAATGTTTTTGGTTGAGGAGGTATTGTTTCACCGTTAATGTGATTTATTACATCTGTAAAAGTTCTGGCTGGAAGAACATTAATTCCATCAATAAGAGCGGCTTCAATTCTGTTTTCAAAAGGAACAATGATTTCTTTAAAGCCATTATTGCGAGCAATTTGTGTAATTGAAATTATTCCACGCACGGGCCTTAAAACTCCATCAAGCGATAGTTCACCCATAAAAATTGTCTCTGAAATATTTCCCTCCAACTCTTCTGTTGCCATTAAATATCCAACGGCCATAGCCACATCAAACCCAGACCCCTCCTTTTTTATTTCCGCTGGTGCCAAAGCGATTACTATCTTTTGGTTTCGTTGTTTTGGTGATGTGAAACCAGAATTTTTGATGGCAGCCGACACCCTATCCTTAGCTTCTTCTGTTGCTTTATCGGGTAAACCAACGATTGAAAAAGAGTGTAAGCCCCTAGAAAGGTCTATTTCAACATCAATTAAATTGCCTGAAAGTAGATTTGTTTGTGCTGTGTGTACTTTCGCAAATGCCATAAATAAAATTATAGCGCATGGTTTATCTGTTAGTGGCAGAAATTTTTTTGGATTAATCCAAAAAAATTACATATGTGCCTTACAAGTTCTTGCTGCTGGATTCACTTCCAGTCTATCTTGCTCTATTTCCTCTTCCCCCTTTTCACAAATTCCGTAATTACCATTTTTTATTTTTTCTAATGCAGTATTTACATCATTAAGTCTATTCTCAAGATTGGTTGTAACTCCCATATTATTTTCGAGATTTTCAAAAGAGTCTGCCGTTACATTTTCATCTGCCATTGATTGGTCTTTATCTCCAGTAGTTGGAACCCAATCTGTTGGGTTGCTGGGGTTTCTTTTTGCGACTTCAGACAACTCTTTTTCCAAAAGAGCCTTCTCTTCTAAAAGGGATTTCTCAAATTTTTCTATAAGGTTTTTATTCATATCGGCATATTATACCAAAAATATAATTTATTGAGCTTGGGAAGCAAATACTCTATCGAGAATGGCCTTAAACGATTCTTCTGAAGAGGTTATGAGTAAAAGGTTCTTTGTTACAAACCCATACACCAAAACACTTTCCCCAAACTGACTTTGGAGAATGCGAGCATCTTTATTTGAAATTATTTTATCTATAAAAGTTTCTTTAGTAAGTACGAGCACACTTGCAACTGGAGTAGTGACCACTTTGTTTGAGTCGAGCAAGGGCGCGCTTGTTGTTGCAGTAGAGGTTGCAGTTTTTGGACTAGTGGATGAAATTAAATTTGTAGAAGAAGCCGTAGTGGTTCCCATCTGATTAATTATTGGCATATAAGTTGGGGTTGCGTGCGTGATTGAAGAAAATAGTGCACCCAAGTCATCCCACATAAAATCTTCCCATCTAAATATTCCATCAAAAGCATTTTCGTAAGATGTTAATCCAACCAACATAAATACATCAGTTTTTTTGCCCTGATATATCCCGAGCATAAAAGTTTTTGCTAGAGACCTTGTAACCGATGAGCCCGCTTTTGTTTTTATAAGAGAAAAGAAATCATTTGCAGTTATGTCTTGGGTAATTTTATTTTCAAGAGTTGATGTTGCTCTTTTAACAATGTGCAAATATTGTATTTGGTTTGCAGGTAAATCAATTGTGTTTTTTATGTCATAAACAATCGACATAAACTTATCTCTGGTAAGTCCTTGAAACAAAATTTCTGTTTCTTTATCAAAACTTATAATTGTTTTTGGCGCCTCAGCAACAGGTACTGGTAAGTTTTCTACGTGCACATAATAAAGGCCACCAAGAATGGCCAAACCAATTACCAAAAAAGTTGCTGAGCCCAAAGCTAGCCATAAATTTCTTTTTTCTTTTTGTTTTTGAGCGGGCGTTTGTGTAACAACTGGTCTTTTTTCTGCCCTCCTCCTCTCTGCCATAGCAATGCTTATGCTGGAAGCATTTTGATTTTTTAACGCTTCTGCAATGTCCCCCTGATAAGTTCTAAGATTCTTTAAAAGAGATTTATCTTTTGTTTCTTCTGGAGTTTGTGAAACAGCTTGTTGCTCCTGTGAAGAGTCGGTCTGCACTTCAATTGGTGTTGCAGAAAAATGTGTCTCTTGGGGAGGCGTTATCCCTTCAGTAGAAGGATTTTGGGGCTGTTTAAATGCGCTTCCATTTGAAAGTTCACCCCTTACACCTGGTGGAACATTTGTAAGAACACCCTTATTAATAGAGTTCATTTGGACACGCATTTCTGACTCCTTTCTTGCTTTTGCAAGAAGAGCTTGTACGGTGTCATCTTCAAAATCTAAACCCTTTACAGGCCCACTTGCCCCGTTAGAAACAGGTCGTGGTTCTCCAGAATTATTTATAGGATTTAAATTCTCATCCTTTGATTGATTTTCGTTCATTGAAATAGATTTTTAACCCACGACCGATGTTTCTATTGGGGTCAAAACTATTCTAACATGTTGGTTTCTTCAGGAGTTTCAGAAATTACTTCTGGAGAGTTTCCGTTTGTAGGTTTACCAGTGTTTCTTCTTTGACGATTAACTGGCGCGCGCAGTAAGAATCTTTTTGGATTATCATCCAAGTCTATAAAGTCGTCCACAGCTTCAATCAGTTTTGCTGATGTGGATCTTCCAAAAGCTGCCGCTTCTGCCTGTACACCATGAGAGCGCATATATTCAATGAGTGGAATAAAATCTCCGTCACCAGACACAATAACAACAGCATCTATTTTTGAGGCTATTTTTACAGCGTCGATTGCGAGGCCAACATCCCAGTCTGCCTTTTTTGCACCACCGGAAAATATTTGTAAGTTTTTTGTTTTTGTTTCAATACCAGCTTTTTCAAGCGCTTCGAAAAAAGCCTTTTCGTCGCCAGACTCTGTGGTAATAACATATGCAGTGGCTCGCACCAATACCCTTCCAGCAACCGCTTCCTCCAAAACGTTTTTGAAGTTTACTTTTGAGTGATAAAGGTTTTTTGCGCTGTGATAAAGGTTTTGTGTATCTATAAGAACAGCGACTCGCTGTTCAGAATGTTTAATTATTGACATAAAAATAACTTAAATAGTTAATAGAATAAATCGAACTAGATTACAAAAATAGATAAGAATTAAGCAGTCTTCTTTTTCATTCCGAGCTTTTTCATAAGCCCAGTAAATCTTTTTGGACTTTTCTTTTCCAAGTATTTCATATGCTTTTGACGCATTGAAACCATTTTTAATAGACCTCTGCGAGAGTGATTGTCTTTAGCATGCTTTTTTAAATGTGAAGCAAGCTCCTCTATTTGTTTGGTCAGTATGGAAATTTGTACTTCAGGAGAGCGGTTGGCAGTATCATGAGCAGGGGTTGCTGAAATAATTTTGTGGTTTTTGGTCTTTGTAATCACCTTTAAATAATAGCACACCCTTTAATTTTACGCAAGTGCCTTTTTATGGCCTTATATATAGGTAAAAAATGGGGGGTCAATTTGCTATAATATTGTACGACACTATGCTTTTTCAAAATTTGGCAGGCTATGGCAAAAACTAAACTCCAAGAACAAATACACCAATTTCTTCAATATCTAGAAATAGAAAAAGGCCGTTCATTAAAAACGGTTGAAAACTATTCTCACTATTTAAACCGCTTTGCCCTATGGAGCGAACTCAAAAAAGCAGAAGATATTTCAGATACAAATGTTCGCGACTTCAGATTGTGGCTCAATCGCCAAGCTTCGGGAGAAAAAATTGATGGCCATTCTCAAACTTTGAAAAAACGCACACAAAATTATTATTTAATTGCACTTCGCGCATTTTTAAAATATTTAATGAGAACGGGCGTACAAAGTTTGCCACCAGACAGAATTGAGTTAGCGAAAGTTGGTGAAAGGCATTTAGATTTAATTTCTAAGGCTGAATTAGTGCGCCTTTTATCCGCGCCAAGCGATGACGATATAAAAAGCCTTAGAGATAAGGCTGTGCTCGAGCTTTTATTTTCAACAGGCCTTCGTGTTTCTGAATTATGTAATTTGCCTAGGGAATTAGATTTATCTTCCGATGAGTTTTCAGTACGAGGAAAGGGCGAAAAAGTTCGCGTTGTTTTTCTTTCAGATGAAGCGCGCAAGGCATTAAAAAATTATTTGAGTAAAAGAAAAGATATGTCTGATGCGTTGTTTGTAGAAACTTCAAAAAAAGAAAAAGGAGATGTTTCTCCCCTCTCTCCTCGTTCTGTTCAGCGTTTAGTAAAACACTACGCAATCAAAGCTGGTATTTCAAAAAAAGTAACTCCTCACGTGGTGCGCCACTCATTTGCAACGGATCTTTTGCAAAATGGTGCAGATTTACGAAGTGTTCAAATGCTTCTTGGACACGCAAATATTGGAACTACACAAATTTATACCCATGTTACAGACAAACAACTGCGAGACGTTCATAAAAAATTTCACAATAAATAAGTTCGCAAGAGTGCTCATTTAAAAAGCGAGCGACATAAGGACACCAATGCTTTTTAAATGAGCACTCTTGCTCCAAGTTCAAGCAACTAGCAACTAGCAACTAGCAAATGTAAACTACTCCATATGCGCATAATTTCTTGGAACCTAAATGGTATCCGCTCCACCCTAAAGTCAGGAAACCTAGATTGGATTTTCACACAAAGCCCAAATTTTATTTGTTTGCAAGAAGTAAAGGCGACAATAGACCAACTTCCACCAGAGATTGCAACCCCACAAGGTTATTATTCATTTTTTGATTGGCCTAAGGAAAAAAAGGGTTATAGCGGTGTTGCTATATATGCAAAAGAGAAGCCCGAAGAGGTTTTATATGGGATGGGTGTGGAGAAATACGACCAAGAAGGCCGTTTGATTGCTGTCGTATATAAAGACTTTGTACTTATAAATTGCTACTTCCCTAACGGCGGAGGTGCTCCAGAGAGACTGGAGTATAAACTTGGTTTTTATGAAGAATTTCTAAAATTTGCTGAAAAATTAAGAAAAAAGCACAAAAAAGTCATTTTTTGTGGGGATGTAAATGTGGCACACACAGAAATAGACATAGCAAGACCAAAAGAAAACTCAGAACATGTTGGCTTTTTGCCAGTTGAAAGAGCATGGATGGACAAAGTTATTGAAAAGGGATATGTGGACACCTTCAGACATTTAAATCCAGAGACAATAAATGCATACACTTGGTGGGATCAAAAATCTTTTGCCAGAGACAGAAATGCTGGCTGGAGAATTGATTATTTTTTTGTAAACAAAGAGTTAATAAAAGATGTGAATAAAAGTTTTATCTGGAAAGATATTTATGGTTCAGACCATTGCCCAATTGAATTAGATATAAAAATATAGCTCAACCGAGCCATTTAAAAGCGCTTAATTTAAAGGACAAAGTTATCCACATAATCTCTATATACAAATTGTCTTTTAGATATACAATGTCTTTTAGATGCCTAGCAAGAACTGAGACCCTTTTCTCCTCTTGGGGACCGTTAGGCAATAGTTGTTTATGCAACTGGCAGTAGGTAGACCACCAACCAACACTACGACAAAATATAAATTGTAAAAAGGTAGCAGCGTTGAGCTCCTCAGTCATTTGCGCTCTCGAACACCCCAGACACACGTCGGGGTGTTCTTTATTTATTCCCTATTTCCATTTTTATATTTAAAGTGAGTGTGTTTATTTTAAAAGCATTGGTGACCTTATGTCGCTCGCTTTTAAAATAAACACACGAGCGACTATTTAACCCCATATTTAGCTCTTATTTTCCCCAATTCCTCCCCCTCTTCTTGTTCTTTTGCTATTTTCCCGATTTCTCCAAGCTTTTTTAGCTCAATATCGCTTAATAAAGCCATTTTTTTAGCTTTCTCTAATAAATTTTCTTTTGTATTTGCTTTGGGTTCCTCTAAAACATCATTTAAAAGCGCGTGAAGTATATAGCCAAGGCGTGGTCCAGCTTTCTCGCCAATTTTTATTAAATCATTGCCATCTATAGCAAGCATACCTACAGAAATAGGGTCTCGCATGACTTCCTCAATCATTGATTGATACTTACGAAGGCGGTAAGGACTTTCTTTTGGTCTGCCCGTGCCTATTCTGTCGCAAAGACGAACAGACATAAGGTCGTCGACAAGGTCCTTTCCAACATTTGAGACCATCCTCCTTACGGCTGAAAGAGTTATTTGTTCCGTATCAGAAAAAAACATATGCCAACGGATTAAACTAACCACTTTTTTAGTCGTTTCACGTGAAAAATGTAGTCTTTCCATTATATTCTTAGCCATTTTTGCACCAATAACCTCGTGTCCGTAAAAGGTCCAATCCTTTTTTTCGTCAGACCACCTTCTAGAAGCTGGTTTCCCTATATCGTGAAGAAGAGCTGCTAGTCTCACGTGAAACTGGTACTTCTTATGTGCAGCATGGTCTAAAGATTTTAATAAATGAGTCCATACGTCAAACGAATGCGCTTGGTTTTGAGCTATGTCTTTTGCCTCTATGAGTTCTGGGAGCATATACTCGAGTGCACCTACCCTATCAGCCAAAATAAGCCCCAGAGAGGGGTTTGGAGAGTTGATTATTCTTGTAAATTCATCCCTTATTCTTTCTTTTGAAATAAAACTTAAAAGCTCAACCTTTTCACTCATTCCAGCCAAAGTTTCTTTATCTACACCAAATCCAAGTTCTGAATGTAGGCGGATTCCGCGAAGTATTCGCAAGGCATCCTCACTAAAACGCTCTTTTGGGTCTCCAACAGCTCTAATGTGGCCAGAAATAAGGTCTTTTCTACCATCAAACAGGTCCAAAAGCTCATCATTTTCAACAGAATATGCAAGGGCGTTAATAGTAAAATCTCTGCGAGAGAGATCGTCTTCTATTTTTTTAGAAAAAGACACAGAATCTGGGCGTCTTTTGTCTGTGTAGGTACCCTCTTTTCTATATGGCGTTATTTCTATTACCTTTAAACTCTCATCTTCCACATCCTCCTGAACAACACTTACGGTTCCAAAGCTATTTTCATAAAAAGTCTTTGTAAATAAAGAAATTATCTCTTCCGGCTTAGCATTTGTTGCCACATCCCAGTCTTTGGGTTTCTCCCCCAAAAAGAGATCTCTCACACATCCACCAACCAAATACGCTTGAAAACCCCCATCAATAAGGGTTTTTGTTACATGTGAAACTGGTTTTGGTATTGGAAAGGTTGCCATTTCTTTTTATATTCTAGCGCATTCTGACTTTATAGAACTATATCCCAGAACATTTCTACTGATTCCAAACTTGTTTCAGGTGAAACATAGGCTATGGCCGCATCTATTTGCCACTCTCCGTCGTAGTCTTTTTCCATAAGCCAAGTTTCTATGATTCTTTTAAACCTTCTAACTTTCCAAGAGTGCATATGGTCTTCTGGTCTATATTTATCGCCATATTTTTGGTTGTTTAAGGTTATTTCCTTAGCCTTTACCTCTATAAAGTGAATAATACCCTTATTTTTAGCCACAATATCTATTTCTCCCCATGGCTTTAGATAGTTCTTTCCAATAATGGTATAGCCCTGTTTCACAAGAAACCTTTCTACTAGGTTTTCGCCATTATTACCGATGTTTTTGTTCTTTGTAGGCATATGTTTCACATGAAACATTGTTGGTATCTACTTTTAGCGATATGGCTAGTTATAGCCCTTTTAGAACATAAAGCTATAAGACAATCAATGTCTTTAATACACATGTCCCCAAGCTTATCCACACTGATTATTCCTTTTTGGAAAATATATTGCAGAGTTTCTTTGTTGTTGAGCCATTCTTTTGATAGGGGATAAAAAGTACTCATTTTCTTATAGGACCAAAATCGGACAAAACTATTTTCATACTTCTCACAAAACATTCTAACATCCAGTACCTCTAATTTTGTGCGGCTAGGGAGAATCGGACTCCCATCTCATCCTTGGCAAGGACGTGTTCTACCACTAAACCATAGCCGCAACTCAAGCTGTGATTATATTATGAATGTCTCAAAAATAAAAACCCCCACTTCTTATTGTGCACCCGGCAGGAATCGAACCCACATCCACGGTTCCGAAGACCGGTACTCTATCCGTTGAGCTACGGGTGCATCTAATATCGCCTTATCCGCGATTAAACACATCATACGCAAATTTGTGGTCTTATACGAGTACTATGTGTTATATTCTGTAAGCGCGCGGGCCCACATCGTCATAAATTCCGACGGACCCTCGTTCAGTTTCTCTCTTCGGGCCGTAGTATATCGGTAGTATAAATGCTTTGGGAGCATTAGGGCTGGGTTCGATTCCCAGCGGCCCGACAAACATTAGGAGCGAATAAAATACAAAGCTTGCTTTAGTATTTTTGAGCGACGACATGTTTGTCTGGTAATCCAGACAATATTATGTTTATCCGTACAAAAGAAAACTTTGTTTGTGAAAATTGCGGAGCAAAAGTTATGGGGAATGGCTATACCAATCATTGTCCTAAATGCTTGTGGTCTAAACACGTGGATATAAGCCCAGGAGATAGGGAAGAGGTATGTAAAGGATTAATGAAGCCCATAGGAGTAGAAACAAAAGGGGGCGTGCCAATAAAAATTAAACTTCAGTGCGTTGCGTGTGGTTTTAACAGAACTGCTCCAATTGTAGAAGACGATTCTACAGAAGAAATACAAGCGTTGTTTTAATTGATACAATTCAACCCAATGAGCCACGAAGAACCAAAAGATCCAATAATGCCACCAGAGGGGCATGGCGATAATGGCAGATATGAATCATCGGATTTAGATATAGAAGAATTGGCCAAATATTTGAAAGACACGGCATTTGAGAACGAAGAAGAAATTTTTGAAACACTTAGTGGTAGATACGGAATGGTAAGTAATGATGGGCTAGAGGAAATAGCTATGGGAATGACACAGGTAATGTCCACTGACGCCATAAGAAGAGTAGTTAACGGAGAAGAAGTAGATACCGATGAATTTATGCAACCACTTTCGGGACATAAACCAAGAGCAGTATTAAGAATTGAATTAAACACAATAAATGGGATTCGCTATGATTTAAGGGTGTTCGAAGTGTTTAATAGAAATCAAAAATATAGGTATGAGTATATTTTAAAAACAGTTGAAGAGTTGGAGCAAGAAAGATAGTATTCTTTATCTAGGCGGGATTAGTTTAATGGTAGAATAACAGTTTTCCAAACTGTGGGTGGGAGTTCGATTCTCCCATCCCGCACCGTATCTGACATCATTACAATTTTTATGAAATTTAAGATTTTAATTTTAAGCCTCATATTAATACCGAGTTTGGTTTCGGCGGACTCCAGTTTTTTCTCCTGGATAACTAATTTGAAAGTAGTTCCAGAGTTAAGAAACAAACAAAAAATAATAAAAGAGATAAAGCCCGCCCGAACGACTGAGGCCGTTCAGTCGGGCGGGAGGGAAGCTGTCGTTGAAGCTGTAGCAACAAGTACACCAATTGCAACTTCAACTACTGCTTTTTCTACAACCACAACAGCTACTACAACTTTTTCACAAATAAAAAGCAAACTAATTAGCACATCAAAAAATCTGACACAAGATTCAAATTACGATGGGTTAATAGCGCAAATTAATAAACTAAAAACAGAAAATGAATCTCTAAGAAAAACAGTTTCTGATTTACAGGAAAAAGTGGCGACTCTTACAAACGAAAAAAACTCCTATATAAAAAATATAGAGACAATTAAACTCCAATCGACGCCAAAGGCATTAGCTAGGGTAAAGGAGCTAGAATGGCTAATTAAAGGCATATTAGATAATAACTACAGGAACAAGATTGATGCAGATGGCAACAAACAAGCGGAAATGGTTGTAAATACAGGGTTTTTTAGGAGCCTGTCTGCAAACGAACTCAAAGATTTAATAAAAGAGTACGACGGACTAACAAGCTCAACTTTGGCATTGAGATTTAAAGAATTTACCAATACTCCTCCACCAGCCGATCAAAAAAAGTTTGAAGAATTTTATTATCACTTTCTTTCCATAAGAAAATATCCAAAATAAAAACATAAAACTCCCCGAAAGGGGAGTTTTATGTTGAAGCGGGTCCTTGTCCTTTAAATTTTACTCAGCAAAATTTTTTAGGATTCGCTTTCTGAGATTTATTTATTTAACTGCGTCCTTCAATGCTTTAGCTGCACGGAATTTTGGTACGCGCATTGCTGGAACAGAAATAGCAGCTCCTGTGCGTGGATTTCTTGCTTGTCTTGCAGCTCGAGTCTTCGTTGAGAAGATACCAAGGCCTGCAATTGAAACCTCACCGTTCTTTTTCAAAGTATTTACTATGCAGTCGATCATAGTTTCAACTGCTTGCTCGGAAGAAACTTTTGTTCCTCCAATCTTTGCGTGAACTTGTTCAACGATTGATGCTTTATTCATCATTTTGTAATTTAACTTTTCTTATAAACGACCCGCTTTCCCAGCTCGTTTTACACGAACTAAAGGTACCTTAATTATAGACCTATCAAAAAAGACCGCAAGCAAGCCACATTTTTGATAAAAGCATTGACAAAATAGCTTAAAAGTTGTCAGTTGCCAGAGAAAAAGTTGCTAGAAAATTTCTTTTTGATTTTTTCAATAATTACCTTGCGAACTCGGTAATTCTTGTTTCTCTGATTACCGTTACCTTGATTTCACCTGGGTATTTAAGGTCGTGTTCTATTTTTAGGGCTATATTTCTAGCCAAATCCTTTGCCTCCATATCTCCTATTTCCTCTGGAGAGACAAAAACCCTTATTTCGCGCCCAGCTTGTAGTGCATAGGCTTTTTCAACTCCCGTAAACTCCTGTGCTATTGCCTCTAATTCTCTCAACCTCTTAACATAGTTTTCTGCAGTATCTCTTCTAGCTCCCGGCCTTCCTCCTGATATTTGGTCTGCCACTTGAACTATCACTGACTCAACTGTTTCGTAAGGATATTCGCCGTGGTGCGCCTGCATCGCTTTCACAATTTCTTCGCTAATTCCAAATTTTTGTAAGATTCTTCTTCCTATTTCCACATGAGTACCTTGCACCTCGTGGTCTAGTGCTTTTCCAATGTCGTGAAGAAGCGCACCAGTTTTTGCGACAGTTTCATCTGCTCCAAGTTCTTCTGCAAGCATTCTTGCAATGTGTGCCATTTCAATTGAGTGTTGTAAAACATTTTGTCCGTAGCTGGTACGAAAATGTAGGCGTCCAAGAATAGCAATTACTCTTTGGTCAAGATTAAATACGCCACACTCATAAGCGGCCTCTTCTCCTTTTTGTTTAATTATTTGTTGAATTTCTAATTTTGCTTTTTCAACAACATCTTCAATGCGCGCAGGTTGAATTCTGCCGTCTTTAATTAATTCTTCCAACGCGGCGCGAGCAATTTGTCTTCTTACGGGATCAAAAGAGGATAGGGTAATGGTGCCGGGCGTATCATCCACAATCACCTCCACCCCTGTTGCTCTTTCAAAAGTTTTTATATTTCTTCCTTCCTTTCCAATTATTTTTCCCTTTATTTCTTCGGATGGGATAGGTACGGACGTGGTCATTAATTCCGCTGGCACATCTGTGGCTAGGCGCTGAATGGATGTTGCGAGGATTTCTCTAGCTCTATTTTCAAGTCTTTCACTGCCCTCCATCTCGAGCTTTCTTAATCTGGACTCTATGTCGCTTTCTGCGTTTTTTTCTGCAATTTTCAAAACCTCTGATTTTGCCTCTTCGCTACTCAAACCAGATATTTTTTGTAATTTTTCTTGTCTTTCGGACAATAGAATGTCGGCTTTTTCTTTCAAAACCGCAATCTCCAAAGTTTTCTCCTTTATGTTTTCGTTTTCAGAATCCAAATCAACTTGTCTGTTGTCTAAAAATTCTTCACGCTTCAAAAGACGCTCTTCAAGCTTGAGCGTTTTTTCTTCTTTTTCTTTTATTTCTTTTCTCGCAGTTTCTAAAATCTCTTCGGCTGTTTGTTCTGCCTCTGCTCTTACACGGGATGCCTCTTCTTGGGCCTCAAGCATTTTTTGCTTGATATCAAGCTCCATTGAGCCACGGCGACCAAGAGAGATAATCCATCTCAAAAAATAACCAAACGCAATACCAGCCGCAGCAGAAAGTGCTACAGCGAGAAGTACCAATCGTAATGACATAATTTAATTTTTAGGGGATTTTCTAGCTTAACTACCGTTACTTTCGTTCTGATTTTCAGCTTTTTAAGGGCACATTAGTACATTACTCCGACGCTAATTTAATGTCAAATTAACTATTGACTTTATTACAAATATCTAGTCTTATTAAAAATATTACTTTTCATTTAAAACTTAAAGCGAAGGGTGCCACCTGAAATAGTATTGGTGGCCTTTCGTCGCTCGCTATTTCAGGTGGTACCCTGAGCGAACTTTATTTGTTTTTACCCGAAAAAACCTTGTCTATTATTCCGTATTTAACCCCTTCTTCTGCATCCATAAAGAAATCACGGTCAACGTCTTTTTCTATTTTTGATAAAGGTTGACCGGTATTTTTTGAAAGAATTTTATTCATTGTTTCCCGGTTTTTCACAATGCGTTTTGCACTTATTTCAATGTCCGATGCCTGGCCTTCTGCTCCACCAAGAGGTTGATGAATCATTATTTCCGCATTTGTTAAAGCAAATCTTTTTCCTTTTGCTCCGGCAGACAAAATTATTGCTCCCATTGATGCGGCAATACCAACTGCCACCGTAGATACATTTGGCTTTATGTGGTTCATGGTGTCTAAAATAGCAAGACCGGCTGTTACAGAGCCCCCAGGGGAATTTATGTATAGAGAAATATCTTTTTTAGGATCTTCTGATTCCAAAAACAATAATTGAGCAATTATAAGGTTGGCAACATGGTCGTCTATTGGGCCACCGAGAAAAATAATCCTTTCTTTTAAAAGTCGTGAATAAATATCGTAGGCACGCTCGCCCTGAGGGACTTTTTCAATAACTGTTGGTATAAGCATGGCAGTATCCTATATAAATTTTTTACTATCTTCAAGCTTGAAGCTTACAGCTTAAAGCTTTAAGCTTGCTACATGCGCTATCACCGATTTTTCGTAAAGGATTCCCTTGCGGGAGCAAAACACATCCTTATAAAAGACGCAGATTTAATTCACCAAGTGAGAAATGTTTTGCGTATGACGGTGGGCGGCCAGATTGTTCTTTTAGATGGCACAGGAAGGGAATATACGGCCTTTATAACCGATATAAACTTCAGGGGTATTACTTGTGATATTTTAAAATCTGTAAAAAGTTCCACCCTTCCTCGCCGTGAAATTACTCTTGCATTTTCTTTGATAAAAAAAGACAAAATGGAATGGATTTTACAAAAAGGAACAGAGCTGGGTGTTACGCGTTTCCTCCCTTTTATTTCAGATAGGTCAGAGAAAAAAGGATTTAAAAGAGAAAGGGCGTTGGCGATTGTAAAAGAAGCGGTGGAACAATCTCAAAGAGCGTCAGTTCCAGTTGTGCGAGAACCCATTTCATTCGAAGAAATATTTTCTGAGTGTAAAGGAATGGATATTTTTCTTTTTAACCCAAAAGGCGAGGAGGTTTCAAGTGAAATAAGGGAAGGGGAGACGGGCGCGTGTTTAGTGGTGGGGCCAGAGGGCGGTTTCACAGACCAAGAAGTTTTTGTTGCAAATAAACAAGGAGCACATATTTCAGCGCTGGGTTCTGGAGTTTTGCGTGCAGAAACTGCAGCGATTGTTGCTTCAACAATTTTTTTGATATAGCTTGCTAAATTTTATTTGGCGCGTTTAATACTCCAAGATGTACATTTCCACCTTCCATGGGGTTTAAATGCGAATGGTCGCCACAGCGAAGTATCGGGCAGGAGAGGATGTTGGAACTTGGGTTCGCTCAGTCATTGTGAATGAGCTTGCGGTTGCGGAGAGGGTATTAACACCCGATGCTCGATTCGGACATGAAATCAACTCCGATAGTCTGGATTTGATTGAGCTTGTGGTTGAGCTTGAGAGGGTGTTCAACATCTATATCTCTGATGACGATATCGATGGGATTAGAACGGTCCAAGATATGGTTCGGTATGTGGAGGGCAGACTTTCACACTAGGAGGCCGAGATTGGCTATCAAGAAACCGCGCGACATTTCTGTCGCGCGGTTTGTGTTTTTATTTTTGATTTTCTAGAAATTCAAAGACTTTGCGATTAGTAAAAATAGAGCGCACATATTCTTCTGCGCGGATTGGGTCTGCATTTGTGTGAACTTTCATTATTTTTTCTACTTCAGATTTTATTTCTTCAGGATTTGGTTCAAATTTTTCTGCGCGAGCTATTTTCGCCACAATCATTTCCAGCTTCACCCTTTTTTCTGCGTCAGGGCGCACGTCTTTCAATATCTCTTCTTCAGTTTTTTTAATATTTCTTAAATACTCATCCCATTTTATTCCTGCATTTCCTAAATCAAACTTTAGTCTTTCAAGTAGAGCACGAGATTCATCACTAGCTAACACTTCAGGAATTTCGCCTTTTGTTTCTGAAATAAGTCTTTCTGCAATTTCAGAGCGACGCTTATCCTTTACTCGTAACTGCTTTTCCATTTTTACATTCTGGCGGATATTTTCTTTTAGTTTTTCTAAACTATCAAAATTACCAACTTTTTTTGCAAAGTCATCATTTATTTCTGGGTGTGCATCGTGTGAATCTGGTTTTCCTTCCGAATGCATCACTTGATGCTGAAGATTGTGTAAAACAGTGTCAACTTCTTCATCTTTTACGGTATCGTCTGCTTTTTCTTCTTTTATTTCCCCTGCGATTTTTTTATAGTCGGGAAGAATGATTTCGGGCATGGTTTCAACCTCTATCTCAAACTCCAAGTCATTTTTTGAGGCAATTTTTGTTATACGAATTTTGGGCCTAGAAATAGGCATAATTTTTTCTTCCGCAACAATTTCTGGATATGCATCTGCGATGGTTCTCTCCGCACCTTCTTCAAGGATTGTGAGTTCTCCAACTTTTTCCACAAACATATCTTTTGGAACCTTTCCCTTTCTAAACCCCGGGAGCTCTGCTTTTGAAAGCATTTCATCAAGGGCTATTTTTGACTTTTCCTCAAGAATTTTCCAATCAATAACAGCGCTTATGGTAATGCGCATTCCTTCCTGTTTTGATGTAGCTTTTTTATAACTTTTAGACATAAGCGAGAGGATACTTTATTTACAACAAAAAATCCACCTACTGGTGGATTTTTTGTTGAGCCCCCTCCAAACAATTATTGTGTTTGAAGTTCTGCGTCTATGGAATTTAGGTCTGCGTCTACTGAAGTATTAGTAGAGTTTAAGTCTGCTTCAATAGAATTCACTTCTTGTACTGCTGCAGCATTGGTTTCTGCTGGAGTTTGATTGGCTGTTCTTTTGCCCCAAAAGTAAATACCTCCAAGAACGATAATTGCCACTATTAGAATAATTCCAATAAGTGATCCTACTGAGCCTCCTTCTGTTGGTTCGTTTTGCATCATGGCGTTGTTGTAATTAGGTGTATACATTTCTAATTTAATTTCTATTAATTACGGAGTAGTTGTAGTTGCTGTTGTTGTACCAACTTCTGTTTCCGTTTTGTCTGTTGCTGGAGTAACGATAGGACCAAGTCCTTTAATACTTCCAATTGCTTTTGACAAGTTATCTCTAACAGATTTTAAGTTTAATTCTATTTCTTTTAGAGCTATTTTTACCTGCACTAGTCCTTCTGAAAGCTTTTCTGCTGTCATGCCATCTGTTTGAATTGCTGGTAATTTTGCAATACCATCTTTTGCCAATTGAATCTTAGCCTTAGCATCAGCAATGAGCTTTTCTGCTTCAACAGTGTTTTTTCCTGCTGTTTTAAGTGTGGCTAGTCTCGTTTCTATTCTTTTAGAAACACCCTCAAGCTTCGCAATGTTTTCATTTAAACGCTCTACGGCTTTTTTAATGACTTTTTCTAAGCGATCTTCAGTAGTCTTTCTTTTTGCGTCTTTTTTCTCTTCTGTTATCTTTTTAAACTCAGCCTTTCTTTCTTCCTTCAAGGCCTCTAGTTCATTTTTTTTCTGTTCCCTCACTGTTTCCATTTCTGTCTTTTGTTGTTCTCTCAAGGCTTCCACTTTATTTTTTGCAGCCTCTCTTTCAAGTTCGAGATTTTGCTTTACTGCTTCAGCTCGCTCTTTGATAAGTTGCTTTGTGTTTTCGACTGCCGATTTTGCAGTATTAGTTTCAGCGTCATCTTCTGCAAATACTGTAGTAGAGAACATTAGGGATAAAGCTAACCCCAGTGCCAACACAGAAATATTTCTTAGTTTTCTTTTATCCATTTTTAGTTGTTAACTTTTAAACCAAGCCAATCAAAGGTTTGGTAGCATCATTTTACTCCCTTGCTATGCAATGTGCCAATTATGGTTAGATTTATATAAATTTTATCGCGTTTAAATAACAGAAAACGCCCAAGATTGGGCGTTTTCTGTCTAGGTTAAAGAAAACCTATTGTGCTGCTGGTGCTGTAACTGGAACTTCTGCTGCAGGTACTGTTTCTGTAACTGCTGCGGCTGCTGCTGAATTATCAACTGGAGCAGGTGTTCCCTTTGTCCAGTTCCAAATTGCCCAAATAACGATAATAACAACTACTGCTATAACGATATTTGTTGTTGTAGAACCTTTTTTGTTGCTAAGCATGCTTTTTAACTTCTTATTTCTTATAAATTAGAACTAACAATATTATATAGGTTTTTCAGATTTCAAGCCAAAGCTTTGTACACAAAACAAGGGTTATTTTGGATATTTTTTAGAATATATTTTTAATCCAGCCTCAAACACATCCTCAGCCTCCTTTTTGCTCTTGTGTCCAGAAACCACCACCACTTTTTCTTGCAGGTCTTTATATGTTTCAAAAAAATGCTGAATTTCCTTTAGAGTGTGTTTATTAACATCTCCTATGTCTTTGACATTATCAAACCTCGGGTCTTCTTTAGGTACCGCTATTATTTTGTCGTCTTTATCTCCATGATCAACAATATGCATTAATCCCACAGGGCGTACTTTCACAAGGACGCCTGGCGCAAACGGATAAGTGGAAAGAATAACGACATCCACAGCGTCCCCATCGTGCCAAAGTGTTTGTGGGACAAAACCATAATCAAACGGGTAGTCCTGGCCGGTATGCATCACCCTATCCAGAGCGATTAGCCCGGTTTTTTTGTCTATTTCGTATTTATTTTTAGACCCCTTTGGAATTTCAATAATTACATTTATTGCTTCCTTTGTTCCAGGTTCTATTTCATGCCAAAGATTCATCTCCGTTAGTAGTTATTTAATAATATTAATTTGTGTTCACATGAAGGGGTTAGGTGAGTTCGTTTCGTACCGGTTGTTTCATTTTGTGTACCTGTTGAACTACTAACGGGATTCATATGGATAGTGAATTAGTGAATAAAGGATTAGGCTTCGGATTTTTCGGCTGGAATTTCTTCTACAACAGGAACATCAACTGTTTCTTCAATTTTAATTTCTTCTACAGGAGACTCCGCGACCACCTCTGTTTTTATAGAATCAGCGTCAGCGTGAGCAAGTTCAAGTCCTTGCATTGATTTAATATCAATTTTCCATCCGGTTAGCTTTGCGGCCAAGCGCACATTTTGTCCGCCACGACCGATGGCAAGAGATTGCTGGTCTTCGGAAACTTCAACCACAGCGCTTTGGTTTGCTTCATCTACAACAACTTCCATTACTTTTGCAGGAGAAAGGGAATCTTCAATAAAGGTTTTAGGGTCTTGTGACCACTCGATTATGTCTATTTTTTCGCCGCCCAGCTCAGACATCACAGTTGATACTCGCACTCCACGCTGACCAACTAGAGAGCCAACAGGATCTACATGAGAATCATCAGAAAATGCAGCAATTTTTGTACGAGAGCCTGCCTCGCGAGCAATTGCTTTAATAAGTACCGTTCCGCTTTGCACTTCAGGAGATTCTTGTTTAAACAATTCCTCAACAAATTTTGGATGAGCTCGAGAAAGTCTTAAGAAGACTCCGCGTGGGGTTTCTTCCACTTTGTATAAGTATGCACGCACTCTTTCACCCTGACTAAAGTGCTCTCCGGGGATTCTTTCATCGTATGAAAGAAGGCCAGTAGCTCTTCCTAGGTCAATAAAGATATTTCCGCGCTCAATTCTTTGCACGGTTCCTGTAATTATTTGACCTTCGCGTTTACCAAACTCGCCAACTACAGAAACTTTCTCAGCCTCACGTATTTTTTGCATTATTACCTGCTTTGCGGTTTGAGACGCAATGCGTCCGAAATCAGCCTTTGCTTCTAGAGGAAAGATTATTTCATCATCAATTTGTGCATCTTTTTTTATAAGGCGCGCGTCATCAAGCATGATGTCGTGTTCGGTGTTGAAAAGAACACGCATAGACTCTGGAGTTTCCTCCCTTTCTTTTGAGAGATCTTCTTCTGTCATAACAACACGAGTATCATCAACAACGGTTTTTACTTGGAAAAAATCCACCTTTCCTGAGGAAAGATCAAATTTTGCACGCACAATTTGCCCACGTTTACCAAATTCTTTTCTATAAGCAGTAGCAAGGGCAGCTTCTATGGCCTCAATGACTCTTTCTTTTGGAATACCTCTGGTTTCCTCAAGTTCTGCAAGCACTGAATTGATGACTTTTAGATCAAACATGTTGTTTATTTTATTTCTTTTAACAATAACGGCCCGCCTTTTTGAGGCGAACCGTTATCTTGTAATAAAAGTATTATATACTCTGCTTTATTTTTGTCAATCCGGTAGCTTTTTAGCTACCGGATTGCTATTTTCGCTTGCTCGGAAGTTCAAGATTGCTATTCTTGTTCGCTCGCTAGAAAGTTCAAGTTAGTAAAAAAATTAAACTTTTTGAACCCAATTTTTGTTAGAATAAGCTCTAGATGCAATTGGACGAAAAAAAATTCAGCGAGTTTGCTTTTGATTCTGGCTTGGTTTCCAAAACAGAACTTGTAAAAGCACAAAAAGAAGCACAAAAAATAGGCTCTAGCCTTGGGGAAATTTTAATAAAAGATGGCCTTATCACAGAGGACGATTTGCGTCGTATAAATGCAAATTTATCCGGAATACCTTTTGTGGATTTGAAAAATAGAAACATAAGCCTAGAGATTTTACAGCTAATTCCAGAACCAATCTCCAGAAAACACAACATTGTAGCTTTTGATAAAGATGAATTTTCTGTGGAGGTCGCACTCCTTCATATGGAAGATTTTTCTTCAGTAGATTTTTTATCTAAGGAATATAAACTAAAATTTCTTCCAAGATTTACCGATAGGGAATCAATGAGAGAGGCACTTTTCTTGTATCAAAAAAATCTTAAAAAAGATTTTGGTATAAAAATAGAAAAAGAAGCAGAAAAACTAGCAAAACATTTCAAATCTTTTGGAGACGGTGATTCTGGTTCTGCAGATTTTAAAAAAATAGCGGAAGATAAAACAATTTCACACCTCGTTGATTTATTTTTGAAACACGCGATATCTCAAGGCGCTGTTGATATTAGCTTGGAACCGCAAGAAGAAAATACGCTTATTAGATATAGAATTGACGGAATTTTAAGAGAAGCTTTTTCACTGCCTGCCATGGTCCACTCGCTTATTGTTTTACGCATTAAGTTTTTGGCAGGTTTAGATTTGGCGAGCGTTCTTCCCCAAGACGGCAGATTTAAGATGGAAATAGACGAAAGGTTTGGGGTTAAGTCGTCTTTTAGGATAAATACCCTGCCGACATCATTTGGAGAAAAAATGGTTTTGAGAATTATTCAAACAGGAGCACTTGGTTTTAATTTGGAAACATTAGGGTTTTATGGAGATAGTCTTGAAGCATTACACAGGGGACTTAGGTCTAATACGGGTCTTATTATTTCTTGCGGTGGACCTCAAACAGGGAAAACGACTACCCTTTACACCATTCTTGATGTTTTAAATAAACCAAGCATTTCTATTTCAACAATTGAATCTCCTGTTGAATATCCAATGAGAAGAATTAATCAAACAGAAGTAAAAGAAGACTTAGGTTTAACTTTCTTATCTGGATTAAGAGCAATTCTCAAACAAGATCCAGATGTTGTGATGGTTGGAAATATTGAAAACAACGAAACTTTGAAACTTGCTGTAAACGCATCAATGTCAGGGAAGTTGGTTCTCGTCTCTATGAATGCCACCACTCCAAATGAGGCAATAGAGAAGGTTTTAAATATGGGGGTTGATCTTTTTTCTCTCGCATCAACGCTCAAGCTATTAGTCGGACATTTTTTGGTAAAACGTTTAAGTGAAGATAAGCAAGAATATATTCTTTCAGAAAAAGAAATATCCAAATTAAATAGAATTGTTGATACTGAAAAAGTTTTAGAAAAATTAAGATTGGAAAAAATAATTTCTAAAAATACCCCTTTGGAGAATATAAAGTTTTT
Organism: uncultured Candidatus Saccharibacteria bacterium; assembly: GCA_964398725.1. GTDB lineage: Bacteria > Patescibacteriota > Minisyncoccia > Phycocordibacterales > Zambryskibacteraceae > 12-FULL-44-12b. The sequence goes on along the minus strand of CAYNNE010000001.1, from coordinate 4,598 downwards.
TAAACCCATAAACGAAATACAAGAGAATGCTTATGTTGGCTTTGTCGGTGTCTTTGAAGTTCTAGAAATCTCTCAACCCATTAAGGATATTATTTTGAAGAAAGGTTCTGGAGAAGAAATAAGAAGTCAGGCTTTAAAAAATGGAATGCTCTCTTTTGTGGAAGATGCCTTATTTAAGGCCGTACAAGGAGTTACTACAATAGACGAGGTTTTCAGAGTCGCGTCAGAAACATAGCTCTGACAACACCAAAATAAGTGTGCGGTATAATCATTAATATGAACTTTATTTTTGCCGGTAACTGGAAAATGAACCCCCTGTCTGCAACTGACGCAAAGAATTTATTTAATTCCTATAAAAAGATTTCTAAAAAGTTTATGAGGCGCGGAGTTTCTTTAATTTTTGCACCAGCCACCCCTCATTTGGGACTTTTTTTTGGGACAAAACTTCCTAAAAACTTAAAAATCTCAGCTCAAAACACTTCCGTAGAAAGCGAAGGAGCTTTTACTGGTTTTGTAAGTCCGAGACAAGTTTTTGGATTGGGGGTTGATTATGTAATCCTCGGACACTCAGAACAAAGAGAATTTGGCGATACCAGCACTCTTGTTTCTTACAAAATTAAAAGTGCTTTGAAAGCAAAGCTGAAACCTATTGTGTGTGTGGGGGAATTAAAAAGGGAGCACGACGGAGAGTTTTGGCACGAACTTAAAAATCAGATAGAAGAAACAATTTCTGGTTTAACAAACAGAGACATAACAAATATTATTATTGCTTACGAACCAATTTGGGCGATTGGAGAATCTTCAGTCGGACCAATGACTCCAGCAGATCTTCATGAAACAGTTTTGTTTATTAGAAAAGTTATTTCTAATTTGTTTGGTGGAAAAATAGGGAAAAATATACAAATTCTTTATGGTGGTTCGGTATTTCCTCATAATGCTCATGATTTGTTTACAATAGGCAATGTTTCAGGATTTTTGGTGGGTCGTGAAAGTTTAGATAAGCATGAAGTAGAAAAAATTATTGATGAAGCTATTAAGTAAAAATAAAGCGGAGTTTGCGGGTAAACGAGTGCTCTTGCGCGCTGATTTGAATGTGCCAATTGATTCGGGGATTTTAGAAGACAAATATAGAATTGAAGTTATTCTTCCAACGATTAATTTTTTAATTGAGGCAGGAGCAAAGATAATAATTGTTAGCCACATAGAATCCAACCATTCGTTTGGAGAGCAAACATTAAAACCCGTGGCTGATATTTTAAGCAAAAGTTTCCCTTTATTTTTTGCTGAGAAGTATTTTCCAGAACACAACAAAGAGATTGACGAACATTTAAATTTGGGGGAAGTGGTTTTGCTAGAAAATTTAAGAATATATGACGGGGAAAAAAATAACGATGAAAATTTTGCAAAGGCATTAGCCTCTTATGCTGATATTTATGTTAATGACGCTTTTTCAAGCTCGCATCGCGAGCACGCCTCTATTGTTTCGGTGCCAAAATTTTTACCAAGCTTTGCGGGTATTCAATTTGAAATGGAGATAGAAGAGTTATCAAAAGCTTTTGTGCCTGAAAAACCATTTGTTTTTATTTTGGGTGGTGCAAAGTTTGAAACCAAATTACCAATCCTTAGAAATTTTTATTCTAAAGCAGACGTAACTTTTGTGGGAGGTGCCATTGCAAACGACTTCTTTAAGTCCAAAGGATATGACGTTGGAAGATCTCTTATCTCCAGTATTCCTCCACACTTGCACTCTTTTGCTGAACCACCGCTATATCTTCCAACAGACGTTATTGTAAGTGGTGGTGGCGATCGTTTTACCGAAGTGACCGATATCAGATCAGAAGAAACAATTATGGATATTGGCCCCCAATCAATTGAATCTTTGCGCGATATTATTTTTGGAGCAAAAACTATTATCTGGAATGGCCCAATGGGAAATTATGAAAGGGGATACACAGAGGGAACGAGAGCTTTATCAAAAATGATTTCAGAAACGAAAGCACAATCTATTGTGGGGGGCGGAGATACTGTGGCATGCATAAGAAAATTAGGTCTTCAAAAAAATTTTACATTTCTTTCAACTGCTGGAGCGGCAATGCTTGATTTCCTAAACGATGAAACCCTGCCGGGAATAAAAGCGCTTGGTTAAGCGGGCATTTTCTCGACTATCTTTGTTCTGATTTCTTCAAATTCTTTCGGACTCAATTTAATTGAATGTAAGGGTTTTGGTGTGTCATCAATCTTGGGTATTAGGTGGACATGGAAATGGTCTTGATCTATTCCCGCTATCATAATCATTGTGTACCAAGCTCCCATTGCTTCAGTCAAAACCGGTCGAATTTTGTCTATTGCTCTAAAGACATTCAATCTCTCAGCATCTGGAGTGTGGGCGAGCTGTGAAAAATGTTTTTTGGGAATTACTAGAGTATGGCCCCGTTCGGTGGGCGCGATGTCTAAAAAAGCCAAGACATTTTCGTCTTCATACACAGGATAGTGAGGGATTTCTTTATTTGCAACTTTGCAAAAAATACAGTTTTCCATACTCATATATAATACCCCAATCAATGCATCCAATTATTGAAGAAATTTTGTCTAAGCGAGGTCTCACAACAGAAGAAAGAGAGGATTTTCTTAATCCAAAATACGAAAAACTACATGACCCATTCTTAATGAAAGATATGGATAAGGCAGTTTCTCGCATTAAAAAAGCTTTTGATAATGGGGAGACAATTGCTGTTTATAGCGATTATGATGCCGATGGAATTCCGGCTGGCGTAATGCTCCGTAAGGCATTAGAGGGTGCCCCAGCAAAAGTGTTTCCATATATTCCAGACAGACACACAGATGGATTTGGTTTTCATTCAAACTCAATTCCAGCCCTAAAAGAAAAAGGAGTTGGTTTAATAATCACGGTTGATTGTGGAATTGCTAACAATGAGGGAGTTAATTCAGCAGAGGAGGCGGGTATTGATGTAATTATTACTGATCACCATGAAAGCAATGGAGAACTTCCAAAAGCACACGCCATTTTGAATCCAATGCAACCAGATTGTAAATATCCATTCAAGGGTTTGTGTGGCGCGGGTGTTGCATTTAAGCTTGTGCAAGCACTTCAACAAAAAAATGTTTTGAAATTAGCTGACGGTCAAGAAAAATGGCTTCTTGATTTGGTGGCGATTGCCACAATTGCAGACATGGTGCCTCTTACAGATGAAAATAGAATTTTTGCACACTTTGGTTTGAGGGTTTTACAGAAATCTCGCCGTAAAGGTTTACAAGCACTAATTAGTTCACTTCGTTTAAGAAACATTACAGAAGATGATGTGGCTTTTTCTATTGCGCCTCGCATTAATGCCGCATCTCGTATGGGCGAAGCGCGCCTCGCGTATGATTTACTTGCGACAGAAGATGATAAAGAAGCCATTGTATTTGCTCGAGAGCTTGAAGGAACAAATAATTCACGCAAGGGCGTGGTTGCCTCAATTGTAAAAGAAGCGCATTCACGAATTATAGAGGGCGGATTACACGAAAAGCCCGTATTGGTGCTTGGCTCAACGCATTGGCGCCCATCACTACTTGGGCTTGTTGCCACAAACTTAGTTGAAAAATATGGTGTGCCGGTATTTTTGTGGGGCGAAGATGGTTCCGGAGAAATCCGTGGTTCGTGCAGAGGGAACGGCACTATTTCAATGCACGATTTGATGCAAGAAGCATCTGAAACATTTTTACAATTTGGCGGACACCGTGAGGCTGGTGGATTTACGGTTGTTAAAGAAAAAATTCATCATTTAGCCGATGCGCTTGTTTCTGCAAAAGAAAAAATAATTCATAAAGATAGTGATGCAAATGATTTGGCCGATGCGGTTGTCTCGTTAACAGATATAAATAATCATTTTTTGAAATCTCTCTTTAGTTTGCGTCCATTTGGATTAGCTAATGAGAGGCCACTTTTTCATTTCCCCAAAACTTGGGCAGAAGAAACAAAAATGTTTGGAAAAACTGCAGAACACTTAGAAATAATATTTTCACAAGGGGAAAAGAAGGCGAGAGCAATTAAATTTTTTGCTGGAGAAGATATGAAAAAGAAAGCTGATGGAGGAAGTATTGATATTTTGGGGAATATTGAAGAGGATCCATTTAAAGGAAGGGATGCGTGGAGAGTGAGAATTATTGATATTATTTAATTTATGAAAATAGAAAAATACATAATTTTTTGTGATGGGGCAGCGAAAGGTAACCCAGGGCCGGGGGGATGGGGCGCAATTGTTGCTGGAGAAAAACATATCCGAGAATTTGGCGGAGCAAATCCAAAGACGACAAACAACAGGATGGAGCTCACCGCTGCCATTCACGCGCTTAAACCCTTAAAGAAAGGAGATGTGGGAGAGGTTCATACAGATTCTTCTTATGTAATAAATGGAATTACAAAATGGGTAAAAAACTGGATGAAAAACAATTGGAAGACAATGCAGAAACAACCGGTTTCAAATAAAGAATTATGGATTGAATTAGAAAAAGAAGCTGGCAACAAAAAATTGAAGTGGATTTTAGTAAAAGGACACTCTGGTGTTGCAGGAAATGAAAGGGTAGATGAAATTGCG